>NZ_JAUBQN010000018.1:80409-120090 GCF_036701295.1 Microcoleus harperi Pol14_C6
CTGATTAGGGGGAATTTTGGGCGGGTTTTCTGTGACGAGAAAACTCTTTTTTGACCACAGGATATCGAATTCGGGGCCGTCGTTGTTTCCCTTTAATCCAACCGTCCGATTTACCTCGCTGTTTGGGAGAGCGAGCTGGTGTGCCTAACAAGGCTAAAATGCTTCCAAAAGATTGAGCTACCCGCCCAGGGGTGAGTTTGGCCAGAGATTTCTGCCACGGCAGAGGGCGTGGCTCCATCAAGTGACGGGCCAACCATAATTGCGAGCGTAACAATCGGTAGGTTTATCGCTCCAACGGTCGCATTGAGCGGGCGTGCTGAAGGCAGGAACTGTCCAATGCAGGTGATTTTTAGCTGGCGCGATACCAGTGGTCGAGCGCAAATCTTCGTAAATAGAGTCGCCAAATTTCTGTGATAACAGGCATTTTTAACCCGACAAACGCCAACCACATCGGCTTCGCAATCCTGGTAGAGCCATCAGCAGCCGAGGAGTTCCACCAGCAGAATCGACATCTCATGAGAGGGGGACAAGCGAAAATGTAAATTGTGCCACACCCGTATTCGCAATTGACCTAAATCTGGGTCATCCACCTCAACTTGTGGTGCGGGAGAACTCCAAGTTGTAGAGTCGTTGAGTTTGAGTCGCTCGCCGTGGACTTTAGGTCTACCTCGGCCTCCATAAGCAGGCGCTGGCCCCCACAAACATAAATTCGACCGCAGGCGCATCAGTTTATCGACCGGCAATTCTGCAGTTTGATTGACAAACGGCGCACAGCCGTATTCGCTGTCCCACAACGATAGCGCTCTTGACGGCAAGGGAGAACTGACACTCGATAATTGTTGAACAGCCTGAGAAATTCGACTGTCCCAACTGGTAATTCTCTCGTGCAACAGTGGCAAGGCCCAACTTCCTTGTGCTTCAGGTATCCACGCCAATGTACTGTAACCGTATCCTACAGTCACCGGGCGACCTCCCAGTTGTGATGGGGAATGTTCGTAGGTACGTTCTTTCAGTGTTTTGACGAACGGTCTCGACTTTCGTCCTCTGGTCGCCCGCGAGGACAATTCGTTCCGAGCGCGGGAGTTGTTGGATGTAAAGTTTCATTAATTGTTGTCTCGCGGGTCGAGTGTCTTGTAATGCTTCGTAAACGCTTGGCCATTGACGGCGAAACACGCAAGATAATGATAAGTCGGCTAAACTTTGAGCTGTTCTAGTCAACAAGAGTGCATCCATTAACTCAAAGGTAGCATCTTGCGCAATACACATAGATTGTTGTAGATGGCTTGACGAAACTCTTGCAACCATCGTGACAACATTATTCATAGCGGTTGAGCGGGTTGGTGAGACTTCCCTATCTTCCGCCCTCCGGGTCAACTCTGCTTGAGTTGACCCGGTATTTTTTTGCATGTTGTTGGTTCTCTCATCCCTTCGATTGTGCTGTGGCGAGATCACTTTTGCTTGAGGCCGATCGTACTCTTTAGTCTAAACTCCAGTAAGTAGTCGGACATAAATAAACAGTGCTGTGTAAAGAAAGATTAATTTCAAGACTGAAGAGGCGATCGCACTACTCGATCGATTCATGAAAAAAGTTAGCCTTCAGATTTGATATTACTCCCAGTATTTTTCCCAATCATCCTTAAAAGCTTGCTGCAATCTCTGCATATACGCATCAGTCTTAATCTTCACCATCCACAGATTATTAGCATTGCGGCCTCCCTTGCAAACAACACCTTCATCAACACCGTATTTCCCCTTGCGAAGATCGTCCATAAACTTGCCCGTCAGTTTGCCGCGATAAATCACTCGCGCAATATTTAATTTACCAAAATCCTGAATAAACCGATCTGGAACAACCATACCGCCCTCGGTTTCCACATCAAAAAGCACCAGTTGTTTGCGATCGTCCTTTTGGTGCATTCCCGCAAACGAGTGCTCACCAAAAAACTCTGTAAACACAGTAATTTCAGCGCAGTGATACTGTTCATTCTCTCGAAATATAGACTCTAAGGGACTAGCAAAATCTCTTTTAAATATTTCAGGTGCTGCTTCTAAACCTGGATGTGCAGCATTAAATTCTGCAATTCCCATCTCATCCAAGTCAAATCTACTGCGGCGCGTACCAAAAGCATACCAACCAAGTTCAACTTCCCAAACCCAATGCAAATTAGTGCCATCGTACTTCTCAAAAGCTATACATTGTTCATTAGGGCAATTTTTACTATCGGGAATTTTGGGATAGGCAAGTTGAACTCGTGTCATATCAATCACCAATAATAAAACTGGTTTGCAGTGAGGATTTTAGTCGCTATTAAGCTGTGTATTTAAATTGGACGGTAAAAGATTTTTTTACTCTGGTGAGGTGGGCAGGAGAACCCGCCCTCAACATACAATTTAAATGCACAACAGCGTACCTAAACATATTAAGATTTGACTAAAATCCTCACTACAAACTTTATGCGGTTTTTAACAGTTTCCCGCCTTCCCCTTCACTTCTAAAAATCCATCAGTTGAGCAGTTTGAACGGCTACTTCTTTAATCTGGGAACCGCGGCGCACCTTCAGTTTTAGAATTTGACCGATTTCACTGTTGTCCACCAAACTTTGCAACTGTTCGGCCTCAGTCACCCCCTCACCGTCAATTTGAACTATCACATCCCCTTTGCGAAGACCTGCTTTCTCAGCAGGGGTGTTGGGCACAACTCTCATCACTAACACTCCCTTAACTTCCGGGACAATCAAAGGAGCATTGGGGTCAGAATTATTCTCTCTGGCCATTTCAGGAGTCAAAGCAATCATCTGAATCCCCAAAAACGGATGGCTGACTTGTTCTCCCTTGGCTAACTGCGCGTAGATGGCCTTAGCTTTGTCTATCGGAATCGCAAAGCCAATACCCATTGCATCAGCTCGAATGGCCGTGTTGATGCCAATCACTTCTCCTCTGCTGTTTAACAGCGGGCCGCCGGAATTGCCGGGATTGATGGCGGCGTCGGTTTGAATGAAATCGAGCCGCTTGTCGGGAATGCCGACGGCTGCACTGGATCGTTTGAGGGTGCTGATAATGCCCAAGGTGACGGTGTTGTCAAATCCCAGGGGGTTGCCCACGGCGATCGCCCAATCTCCCACTTTCACCGCGTCGGAATCTCCCAAGGTGGTAGTCGGTAAGTCTAATTGCTTAGTATTAATTTTGACAACAGCCAAATCTGTTACTTCGTCAGTACCTTGCACTTCTCCTGGAAATGTCCTGCCGTCGTTTAAGGTGACAGTCACTCGATCGGCTTTGTCAACTACGTGAGCGTTGGTTAAAACAATCCCGCTTTTGTCAATAATGAAGCCGGAACCTTGACCGCGTAAGCGTTCTTGTCTGGGGGTCATGCTCCGTAAATCTTCTCCCAAAAATCTACGGAAGAAGGGGTCTTCCATTAAAGGGTCGAGGTTGCGACTGACTGTGCGCTCGGTATCAATGCGGACAACTGCCGGCCCGACTCGATCGACAGCCGCCGTCACAAAACTGCCGGTATCCCCTGGCAGTTCCCCGCCCCGTAGTGCTAACAGTTGCGGATTCGGGGGAGTGGCTGGGAAATTCTGGAACTGTAAGTTGGGCGGATTTGTGCCGTCAGCGGCTGCTGCGGGTGCAGGATTGATTGCTAACGCACTCAGGGCGATCGTCATTCCTAAAATTAGGGCGAACCAACGAGCACCGGTTCGAGGTGCGGGGCGAAAAAACTTAAATAGTCGCATAGCGTCAATCTTTGTTAGTCTGGGTTAGTCTGGTAAAGGTGTGCGATCGTGCGGACTCAATAATCTGCCACTATGAAGATCCTAAATATCTTTTGACAGTTACAATACATGAGTCACCAGCCCGCACCAACTCAACATATTCTGAATTCTAACTTTTAAATTTCCTTCGTAACCCCAATGATTCTATCTGATACTTCTACTGACAAATCCTTGCCCTCCAATTCCCACCACCATCACGACGATAAATCAGCCCACCCTCACCATCACGATGAAGAATCGATGCGGCGGCTGGTAAATCGCTTGTCTCGGATTGAGGGACACGTCCGAGGTATTAAAACAATGGTGCAAGAAAACCGTCCCTGTCCCGAAGTTCTCGTGCAAGTTGCTGCGGTTCGAGGCGCGCTCGATCGCGTGGCGAGAATCATTCTTGACGAACATTTAACTGAGTGCATTGCCCGAGCCGCTAAAGAAGGTAATATCGATACGGAAATCGAAGAGTTGAAAGCGGCTTTGGATCGGTTTTTGCCTTAGCCGCTGCCAATTTTTACATCGATATAACAAAACTTGCAAATTAGACAAAACTTGCAAGTTATGATTTATGAAGCTTTTTTTGAGCATCTTTCACAAACGCGGGAAAAGCATCAAATCTTCTCCCCCTCACCCCCATTTCCACAACATATAATTTATATGCTCCGCCGTTTATGAGAGCGAGTTTTGTTAAAAAAGAATTTGTCAGGTTTGTCGTGACGACGGAACTCCTCAAAATCTTCAAAAGCTGACGGCAAACAATTAGATAATCGGTGCTTAATCCGAGGCGGTATGAACTGTCTAGACTTTCGTCAGCTTGGCTTTTAGGTGATATCTGACTGTTGCGTAAACTGCTTTATACGAAGCTTCAATGCTGTATTCCTGCTGCAACCACTCTTGAATCTCTCCATAGCTTTTAAAACCTTCCTGGGGGTCGCTGAGGCGCATTGCCAAACTAGCGCGGGCCAGAGGAGGAATGGCCGGCTTACGGCCGCCGCTGTGCTTTGTTTCGAGGAGTCCTTCGAGTCCATCAGAACGGTACTTTCTCAGCCACCGCTGCACTGTAATTCGATTGACCCCGATCGTCATTGCCAATTCTTTAACTGTCTTAACATGACAAATTTTGAACAGGTAAAGTGCTTGAATTTTTTGAAAGCCGCTTGCCGTTTTTTGTTCAGTTAAGAGGTTTTTTAGCTCTTCACTTGTCTCTGTGATGCTAAGTTTACATACTCCAGCCATATCAATTACCTCACGATTCGCGTTCTACAATACCTTTTTTTGACAAGGGAGCGAAAGCTGCTCCGATCCTAAATGCTGACCTTTTGTTTGCCATGAAGCAATACAAAAGCGATCGTTCTCATTAAACTTTTTCCTTCCTGGAGGCACTCCGACGCTCAGAAACCGGATTATTTGAACCTGGAGCAAGGTTGCAACGATTTTTTTTGGTAAAAAACCCGGTTTCTGGGTCAGTTTTGTATTTGATGGATAAGCGTCATTGCTAATACTGATAGCCGTTAACCGATCGACTGTAACATTAGCGGCAATAGGTGACTCTTAAGGAATACCATTTATTCTCTTATTGTTAAACATCTATCATGGTTTTCCTGGTATTTATTGGTATTTTTTGCGAACGTATGAGCGATTTTTAGTCATTAGGTGCTAGCAAACAAGCGAATGTCTGTACACCAGCGATCGCATTTTTATACAGACATTCCCCTAGTCCCCGAAGTGCATTTTTGGCATTCGCTGTGCGAAAAATCCTTAGATATCAGCACTCTCATCGGTCAGAGCGGGTAGCGCCGAGTGACGTTGCAACCGACTTTCTTGCGGCGGGCAAGTATCTGTGAAACTACTGGCTTTATCGCCAATTGAGTAAAACACGACGAGGGTGGCATTGTCAATTTCTCAGCATTACAGTATAAGTATCGGCTATTTTTGCCCGCCTGCTGTGATCGAAAGGGTGGTTTCTATGTGATCGTACTAACATTGCCTTGTGATCTTGGTCACACGGCTACTCAGTAAGCTCAACTACCCACAAAAAGTTATGGGTTTGATCGGAGTTTCCACGTAGAATCTTGGGGGTTTAGTTACGAAGTGCGCTCAAACTTGCTGTTAAAATTTTTAAATATTAATTTTTCCCAAAACGGAAAAAAGAATGCAGCTTTGTCCTTCACCCTCACCAAACCATCTAATTTGTACTCAAACCTTGCATATTGAGGGAAGTTTCAGGCTAGTGTGAATATTTCAGAATCTAAAATTGCAGAACATCCGGTGCAACCAGCTTGCTGACAGTATTCTTCATTTAAAAGGTGTAGAGAAGCCACAATGAACGTTGACGAACTGCTCAAGCTATACGCAATAGGAGAAAGAAATTTTAGCGGGGTCTACCTGCACGAGGTCTACCTCTACGAAGCAGAATTGATTGGAGCCAATCTGTATGAAGCCGACCTGATTGGAGCCAATCTCAGCAAAGCGAAACTCAACAGAGTCAACTTTGGCAAAGCCAATTTGTGCAAGATTAATTTGAGAAGAGCAGACTTAGGTGGAGCCGACCTCACAGAAGCACTTTTAGTTGAAGCTAACCTGAATCGAGCTGAGTTGATGGGAGCGAACCTCAGCAAAGCAGACTTGAGCGGAGCTTCCCTGATCCAAGCAACTTTAATTGGAGCCAACATATCTCGGGCCACACTTAGCCGTGCAGACTTGCACGGAGTAAATCTTTACGGGGTAAACTTGCGTAGGGCGGTGCTCACAGAATGCGATTTAATTGGCGCAAACTTGAGCAAAGTAGACCTTAGCGGAGCCGACTTAATGGGGGCGAGTTTAATTAGGGCAGACTTGACTGAAGCGATTTTAAGTGCGTCAGACTTAAGCGGAGCAAACCTGTTGGGAGCAAACCTTACAAAAGTTAACCTGAGCGGAGTATATCTTAAGGGTACAACGATGCCCGACGGCACGATTCACGACTAATTTATTTGTTAATTTTTATGGTTGCCGAGAACAGCGGCTAAAGGGTAATGAAATTTTCATTACCCTAATTTATTGGCAGCGAAGTGTTTATTTGACACTCAGGTAAGGCCGAGAACTTCAATGTATGGTGCTGATGGCGCACACAACTCCTAGATACGGCAAGTCAAAAGATTTGTTGGGTGAACTTGTGTTATGGTGATTTTCAATTGCTTCGAGAAAAGCTATTTTAGATTTAATATTTTGGATTTTGGACGGTTAAAATGAAACTCAGAATCCTCGCTGCTGTAACGCTGCTGAGCTCGATCGCCCCGATCGCTCCTGCACCCGCCGAGAACATCCAACACACGCAACAATTGCTAGCCACCCGACAGTGCCCCAACTGCGACCTCAGCAGTGCAGGTTTGGTTTTAGCCAACTTAACCGGAGCCAATCTCAAAGGTGCTGATTTGAGGTTGGCTAACCTCAGCCGAGCCAACCTCACCGGGGCTGACCTCAGCGGAGCCAACCTCAGCGGCACTAGCCTGTTTGGCGTCAACCTGACGGGGGCTAACCTCAGCGGAGCCAACCTCAGCGGTGCTGATTTGAGAAGTGCCTACCTCAGCGACGCCAATTTGCAAGGCGCTAATTTAAATAACGCGCAACTGCTCGGAGTTAGAGGAATGCCAACCAATATCGGCACCGCTGAAGACTTCTACCGGTTGGGAGTGCTGGAAGCTCAAGCAGGAAACTATAGAAACGCCATTGATTATTACAATCAAGCGCTGAATCTGAAATCGGATTTAGCAGCCGTTTATTTTGCGCGCAGTATGTCTCGCGCTGACTTGGGAGACTTCGCCGGCGCGACTCAAGACGCCGATCGAGCAAACAAACTCTTTGCAGCTCAAGGAAATCCCCAAGGTCAGGATTTGTCAAAGCAGTTAGCCGAAGCCATTGTGGCACGTCAAAAGCCTACGGAACCCCGCACGGGCGGCGGTGGCAACTTTATGAGTCTTCTGGGCTCGATCGGTTCTGTGCTCGTGAAGCTAATCTTGCCTTGACGGTTGCCTAATTCAGGGGAATCTCGATCCAGAACTCTGTACCATGACCGGGTACAGAAACACACTTTAGTACGCCTTGGTGTTTCTCAACTACAATTTGGTAACTGATAGACAGTCCTAAACCCGTGCCCCGACCTACGGGTTTAGTAGTAAAAAACGGATTAAATATGTGAGAGATTAACTCTTTGGGGATGCCGTGACCATTGTCGGCAATGCAAATTCCTACCGTTTTTTCATTTATTAATTCAGTGCGAATCCTAATGCAAGGAGAGGGTAAATCAGGAATCAAACACTCGGTGGTGGCATTTATATCTCCTGACTCGATAGGCAGTATTTGCGAGCTTAAATGTGTCGCCGCTGCACTTGCCGCTTTCAAGGGAAGATTCATACCTCGATCTTTTTTTCCCATTTCTAGGGCGTCAAGGGCATTACCGATCAGATTCATAAATACTTGATTGAGCGAGCTGGCATAGCATTCTACTAAGGGTAAAGTGGCGTATTCTTTAATAATTTCTACGGTGTTGCGATCGGAATTGGCTTTGATCCGGTGCTGCAAAATCAACAGGGTACTGTCGATGCCCTCGTGAATGTCAACGGCTTTTTTCTCGGCTTGATCCGTCCTGGAAAAATTACGCAAAGATACAACTAACTGGCGGATGCGCTCAACTCCGACTGTCATGGAACCCAAAATTTTTGGCAAATCTTCGGCAAGAAATTCGATGTCGATTGCTTCGGAGCACTCGCTAATTTCTGGGTTGGGATTGGGGTAGTGCTGGCGGTAGAGTTCCACCAAGCAGAGCAAATCTTTGGTGTATTCGCTGGCGTGGGACAGATTGCCGTAGATAAAGTTAACGGGGTTATTGATTTCGTGGGCGACTCCGGCCAGAAGTTGTCCGAGACTGGACATTTTTTCGGTTTGAATCAGTTGGGCTTGGGTATTGTGCAGTTCTGTGACTGTTTTAGCTAGCTGTTCGGCTTTTAATCGATCGGCAGTTGCTGCATTGAGACTTTCTTGATAAAGTTCTGCTTGGTGAATGGCGATCGCAGCTTGAGCCGCTAAATGTTGCACCAATTCTTGTTCTGCTGTATGCCAAACTCTCGGCCCCGAACACTCATGGGCAATCAACAACCCCCACAATTGGGAATCTTTGCCTCTCATCGGCACAATTAAACTTCCTCTCACCTGCAACTCTTCCAAAAATTCGCGGTGACAGGGTGTTAAATCCTCAGTATAAATATCATTAATTGCTCGCACCCGTCCGGCTCCATAAAAGCAGTCTGAGCCTTCGGGAAAGCATTCTTGTGGAGATGTGATACCTAAAATCGACCGCCACTGGCCGCAAACAGCTTCGACAACTACCTCGCCCTGTTTATCTGCTGCAAATTGGTAGATTACCGTGCGATCTGTATCCAACAAAACTCTGACTTCTCGCACAATAGTTTGCAGTATGATTTTTAAATCTAAGGTGCTGCGAATCTGGTCTCTAACTCGCGTCAATACTTTGGCAAAGTCCAAGGATTGTTGTAACTGAGCGGTGCGTTCTTGAACTTGGCGCTCCAAGTTGGCATTCAGGGTTTGCACTTCTTTATAAAGAACGTACTGCCCAATTGCCGAACAAAATTGGCTGCCTATAGCTAAAGCTTGCTCAATTTCCTCGTACTTCCACTCGGGCGACTGACCTTTTTTTATTTCTCGCCAGAGTTCAAAGGATTGTCTGGGAAGGGTTTGTGCCACGCTGCTGTCAAACCGCCCCGCCCACATTTTTTCGGTATCTATTGCATTGCGAAAAATGGTCAAACAGCCGACAAGTTGTTGTTTATAGTGGAGGGGAATTACCAGCAAACCCCTAATTTTAGTAGATTGGAAAGCGGGAACTAAAACTCTAAATAGAGGTTCTTTGTATAAGTCAGTAATTATCAAAACTGGGAATTGACAGTTAGTAAAATTTGAAATTTTGGGAAGTTCTTCAGTATTTTTAAATCCTTTGGTTAGCCATTCCTGCCAGAGGGGATGAGCTTCGATAGCCTTAACTTTTTCCCAATTGGGAAGTGTCGGTTGTTCTCCTGTGGTGAACAGTTCAAAGGTAGCATTACTGTGGGCGGGGGCAGTTGGCAATCCTCCCTCAATCTGGGGAGCGGATAACTTTTCACCGTTGATTTTCGGCAGGTTGAGATAGAGTCTGCCACCGCTACCACCCAAAGCGGTGACGGTGGCTTCTAAACCTTGCTGCAGTTGAATGTTGACGTGACCATACAACAGGGCTGCTATGCGGCTCACGGTAGCTTCGCGGGCGGCTTGAGAGCGGGTTTGCTGCAGGAGGAGCGCGTGGGCTATAGCGCTAGACAATTGATCTGATACGAGCTGAACTACTTCTAAATCTGCTGGTGAAATATTGAGGGCCGCAGAGTGGTGAGACACTAAAAGTCCCCACAGTTCGATGTGAATTTTTTGATTATTTCCTGGTTCGTATCGAGTCAGACACGTGGCCGCCTCGCAGATATCTGTTTTGCTGTTTTCCGACGCGATCCTGCGGTGCAAAATCGGCACGACTAAGGAAGATTGCACTCCCATTGCCATCAGGTAAGCTGTGTGGCAAGGATCGAGCGATCGGTAGTGCATCTCTTCCTTTACTAAAGGTTGACCGGTCTCTGCAGCATCTAGGGGGCTCGTGACGATCGTTCCTGAGTTAACATCTATTATTGTCCGCTGGCGCAAAGCGACATACATCTCCCTGGCGCTCGCGGGAATGTCGTCTGCTGGAAAGTGCAGTCCTTTCAAGGAAGGGAGACGGTTGTTATTAATTGACTCAGCAACAACTTCTCCACTTCCGTCGGCACTAAACCTGTAAATCATAATGCGATCTGTTTTCAAAAAAGACCGCACTTCTGCTACCGTACTGGTTAAAATATCTTCTAATTCTAGAGATTGGCGAATGCGTTCTGTTATCCGCCGTATCAAAACTTCTCTGTCTAATTTATAATGTAATTCTTGCGTATTTTCTCTGAGTTGCATAAATCTCCTTTTGCACTTAATACAATGATAATAAGAAGTTTTGAGGTGCTGTGGTCGCGAGCAAACTCAAATGCCTCACCCTGAGTTTTTGAATCAACCGATCTGTACAATTAATTGGTAGCGCACTGTTGAGAGGCGACGGTGTATCGCTTCTGGCGCACTGGCGTAAGGAAAATCTGCGATCGCACCGGTTTAATCCTTGCCTTCAACAGGCAGAGCGACTTAAGCAAATAATAATTATTATTTTAAGGCTCTTATAAATTTCTCGCAATCTTAAACTCTCACTATGAGAATTATTCATTGTTAGGATAACTTGACATTTGTTGTATAACTTCATATAATGATAATTAACGAAAGAATTTGACTTTCTCTCAGCGCGCGAGGCGCTGACTAATTTCTTGGCGCACGCTCATCAGAATTTTACCCAAATTATTTTGACCGGTTCGATCGCAGCCACACCCCCAGTAGTAATCCGTTGGCGAATCCTCAACAATCACTCGATCCCCTGTGGCGAGGAGAATTGCTTGAATGTCTGTATGAGTGAGAAACTTAGTTAAAACTGCTTCGCGCATAATGGGAATTTTCACGGCTTCCCAATCAGCGCGAATCTGGTGGTTGGGATCGCGACCTAATTTAGCGGCTTCTTGAGGAGTTGCTACGGCTTGAATCGCCGCCACTAATCTTTTATCCGTGCTGACAAATTTTTGAGCTTGATAGTAATGTTCCACAGTCAACCAATATTGACCGTGCAGAGAAATGTCGTGTAGTGAAAAATTAGAAAAGCAGCCGTAAGGCTCCTCTACTTTATAAAAATAAATTATCATTAGATTTGAGATTTTATATTTTACAGGATGTAAGTAGAATGTAATTATTTAGGGTGCGCCTCAAGCACCTTACCGCCCTCTTAGTAACGTGTAAAACCACTTTCTGCCTCCAAGAGTATTTGAGATTGATTCTATAAGCAGCGCGGGGCTTGTATTAACAAATCCTCGTATCGACTTTATTTAAAATAGCATTTACGCTTTTGAAGCGAGTTTATTGGAAAAAATCGGGTTAAGGAACGAAAAATCTAGGAATCAACTGGCTTTTTGACGAATAGTGCGTAATGCCTATTTTTAAGTTAACGATTAAGAATTGGAAATCAAGAATAAGCAATGGGGATGTAAGAATATTTATTATTCCCTCTTCCTTCGTTCCAAAACGGCATCAGCTTTTTAAAAGCGCCGTTAGCGAGAGCGGCATCAAGCAGTTCGCCACAGAAAGTTTTGCTCATCAACTGAGTAGACCTGGGAAATTTGACGCCCGCTCTATAAGCAGCTCCTGTAAACTGATAGAAGGCTCTGGCCAAGCGACTGACCCAAACCATATCAGTGTTGCATTCTTGGGCGATCGATTGAGTGTACGGCTCCTTAGCGTTGTCGGCACCTCCCAGAGCTCGATCGATCGCCTCAGCAGCCTTAAATCCGCTAACAATGGCAGGACAAATTACCTCACCGGACAGGGGGTCGGCGAGAGTGGCTGTGTCTCCTGCCAGCAGCAAATTTTGCGACAGAACGTCTGTGCTTTGCTAGGCGATAAGCTGCTGTGCTTCCTGCCGGGCCTGCACCGACAATAATGCAATCAAACATTTTGGGTAATGGGTAGCTGGTAATGGGTGATTGGTCATGAGGCAGGAGGAATTGGTAAATTAATGAGTGTTAAATCTTGAGTTTTTAACTCACAATTCACAAATCATTAAGCGTCTGCTCGTTGTTCGCGGCCGGCTCTCAGCAATCTCAAAACTATTCCTATTCCCCCTGCCTAATTTCCGATTCCCTAAACAGTCGTGATATCTTTCTCTTTCGCTGCCAGAACTTCTTCTATTTTGCCAATGTACTTGTCCGTCAGCTTTTGAATTTTATCTTGCAAGTCGCGGGATTCATCTTTAGAGATATCGCTGCTTTTTTCCTGCTTGCGAATTGAGTCAACGGCATCGCGGCGGATATTGCGAATTGCAACTTTACCTTCTTCAGCAAACTTCCCGGCCATTTTGACAAATTCTTGGCGTCTGTCGCTCGTCAGCGGCGGAATGTTCAAGCGAATAACTGAACCGTCGTTGTTGGGAACGAGTCCTACATCGGACAGGGAAATTGCTTTTTCGATCGAGTTGAGCGCTGTGCGATCGAACGGTTGAATAGTAATCGTAGTCGCATCCGGGGTGCCGATGTTGGCAAGGGATTTGATCGGAGTTGGAGAGCCGTAGTAGTCTACCATGACTCGATCGAGGAGAGAGGCGTTGGCCCGTCCCGTCCGAATAGTATTAAAAGACCGTTGAGTAGCCTCAACTGCCTTTTGCATATGATCTTCTGCGTCAGCTAACTTCACAAAAACCTCCGACAAGAGTTCCAATAGATTCTCCCATTACAGCTCGGTAGATGTTGCCCGACACCGAGAGGTCAAATACCATAATAGGAATATTATTTTCTTTGCAAAGGGCGATCGCCGTACTGTCCATCACCCGCAAATCTTGATTCAAGACGTGGGCATAGGTGAGGGTTTGATACCTGCGCGCGTTGGGGTTTAGGTGGGGGTCGGAATCGTACACCCCATCTACCTTAGTAGCTTTAAAAATCACCTCTGCATCAATTTCAGCCGCCCGCAAAGCGGCTGTAGTATCAGTAGTAAAAAAAGGGTTGCCAGAACCGGCACCGAAAATCACTACTCGTTTTTTTTCGAGGTGGCGAATTGCCCGCCGCCGGATGTAGGGTTCAGCTACTTCTTGCATGGCGATCGCCGATTGCACCCTCGTTGGCACTCCTGCTTGTTCCAGGGCATCCTGCAAAGTGATAGCATTCATCACCGTCGCAATCATGCCCACATAATCAGCCGTTGCCCGATCCATCCCTGCCGAAGCCGCTTTCACCCCGCGAAAAATGTTGCCGCCACCGACAACAATCGCGATTTGAATGCCTTGGGACACGACTTTGGCCACTTCCTGGGCGATCGACTGAACGACTACCGGATCGATGCCGTAGCCCAAGCTGCCCATCAGCGCTTCACCGCTGAGCTTCAGCAAAACTCGCTGATAAACCATCCCCATGCCGCCACTATTTTTTTACTCTTTTTGCCTCCACCATAAGATAGCAGTACGGGTGCATTTTGAACATCAATTACCCAGAACAGACCCAAAAGCCTGTTCCAGAACAGTTGACTGAGAACGGTTGACTAAATTTAATCCTTGGGGACGAAATTAAGAGCAGCAGAATTCATGCAGTAACGCTGACCGGTAGGTTTCGGCCCGTCGTTAAATACGTGACCGAGATGAGCGTCGCAAACAGCGCACAGTACCTCTGTTCGGCGCATGAACAAGGTGTTATCCGACTCGCACTTGACATTTTCTTCGCTAACGGGAGCGTAGAAACTCGGCCAACCGGTACCGGAATCGTACTTTGTTTCTGATTTAAATAGCTCTGTGCCGCAGCAAATACACTTATAAGTTCCTGGTTTTTTGTGGTCGTGATATTCGCCGCTAAAAGCTCTTTCGGTTCCTTTTTTGCGGGTGACTTTAAATTGTTCTGGCGTGAGTTGTTGTTGCCATTCAGCGTCGGTTTTTTTTAATTTTTCAGTCATGATTAGAGGTTGGGTGTTGACAGTTAACTGTTGAGTGTTGAGTGTTAACGGTATATTGCTAGTTAACTCAGGCTTCCATTAATATTAACCTAATTGGCTCGAAATGAACATACCAGGGAAAAGGATTGTCCTTAATAGCCCTCCACTTTTCCTTGAAAACTTCGGCTTGCAAGTGATAATCTTGGGAATCATTGGGAGGCGAGTGTAATTTGAGATATAATGTCACCCGGTGCGGAGTTTCCACAGTCGAGGCGATCCAACAAGCAAAAGTATTTTCACGATCGCACCCGCTAACAAAAATCAGTTGATGAGCCCGAATTCCCACAGAAACTAGAGATTTGGGAATGGGTTCGACTACACTCAGACTACAGCCCCAGTCGATCGCCTCCACAAGAGTTTCTGCGATCGGTTTAGCTGCTGAGAAGTTCTTACAGCCAGTCAACTGGGCGACAGTGAAATTGCCTGGGCGATCGAAAATGTTTTCTTTGGTATCAAAGGCGATCGGCCTTCCCTGGGCCAACACCAACAGATTTTTGCACACCCGGTAAACTTCCTCTAAATTGTGGCTGACAAACAAAGTAATGCCCCGATAATTAGCCAGAGTCTGCATTAACTCCCGTTCAAGTTGACTGCGTAAGTGAGTATCCAAAGCAGAAAACGGTTCGTCTAACAGCAGCAAATCGGGAGAAGGGGCGATCGCCCTAGCCAATGCCACCCGCTGCTGTTGGCCTCCCGAAAGTTCGTGCGGGTAGCGGTTTTCCAGTCCCGACATTTGCACCGAAATTAGCTGTTCTTTTACCCGAAGTTTTTGCTCGCTTTCAGATAAATGCTGCAAGCCAAACGCAATATTTTGAGCAACACTCAGGTGCGGAAATAAAGCATAGTTTTGAAACAAAAAACCGATGTGGCGGTCTTTAGAAGCTACATTAATACCCTGTGCTGAGTCAAATAAAACCCTGCCATTGACTGAAATTTGACCGCTCCTTGGAGTTTCCAAACCAGCGATGCAGCGCAGAGTCATGCTTTTGCCGGAACCCGACGCGCCCAAAATTCCCAGCACTTCCGGGCCGATATCGAAGCCGACATCCAAGGCAAAGCTGGAGAGAGGTTTAAAAATGCTTAAACAAAGTCCGATTTTCTGGTGTTGTTTTTGGGAATTTGTTGTAAAAATAGACGCGACTTTAGGAAGATTTGATTGCAGTCTTTGGCTAGAATTCGGTTTGGGCGATATCTTTTGTAAATCACTCCAAAAATTAACAGCAGTTAGCACGCTTAAAGAAATACTCAGAATAATCAAAACCCAAATAGCAGCTTGCCTCATATCCCCTGCTTCCACAGCAAAATAAATTGCCATCGGGATAGTTTGAGTTTGTCCGGGAATATTCCCCGCTAACATCAGCGTCGCGCCGAATTCACCCAAAGCGCGAGCAAATGCGAGAATAGTTCCTGCTAAAATTCCCGGCCATGCTAGCGGCAGCATAATTCGCCAAAAAACTTGCCACTCCGAGGCTCCCAAAGTGCGGGCTGCATTGAGAAGATTGGCATCAATTTGCTCAAAAGCTCCCAAAGCAGTTTTGTACATGAGGGGAAATGATACAACTGTGGCAGTAGTGGCGGCGGCTTGCCAAGTGAAAATTATAGTTAAGTCGAATTGTAGCAAAAATTGCCCGATCGCCCCATTTCTCCCAAACAGCAGCAGCAGCAAAAATCCCACTACTGTCGGCGGCAAAACTAAGGGAGAAATGAAAATGCCTTCAATTAAAGCTTTACCTCTGATGCGAGTTGAAAGCATCCACCGGGCGGCTGCTATTCCCAGGAAAAAGGTGATAAATGTCGCAATAGCGGAGGATTTTAGAGATATCCAGAGCGGAGAAATATCAAATTCCATTTATAAATACATCCGCGTTAATCAGCGCTTATCTGCTTTCATCAGCGGTAAAAAATCCATAATTAGTTAGTTATCGAACTATGCCAAATCCGTATTTCTGAAATACTATTTTAGCCCGATCGCCCGCCAAAAAGTCAACAAACGCTTTCGCCGCAGCGGGATTGCGGCTGTTTTTAATAACTGCCAGCGGATAAACAATGGGCGAATGCAAATTTTCGGCAGCCGTTAGCCGCACAGTTACTTTGTCCGAGGCTGTGGCGTCAGTCGCATAAACTATGCCAGCATCAACGTTACCGCTTTCGACGAATGTCAGCACTTGGCGGACGTTATTTCCTAGCACTAATTTTGGCTGGAGTTGCTGCCACAATCCAAGCTTAGTTAACATTTCCTGAGCGTATTGGCCCACAGGTACGCTTTTCGGTTCGCCAATCGCAATTTTCTTGATTCTGGCATCTGCCAACTGTTTAAAATCGCTCAAAGCCAAGCCGTTTTTGGGAGTAATCAAAACCAAGCGATTTGTTAGTAAATTGCGGCGCGTGTCGTTAATTAATAGGTTAGATTGCTGCAAAGCATCCATTGGGTTGGTGGCGGCGCTGAAAAATACATCTACCGGGGCGCCTTGCTGAATTTGCTGTTCTAGAACACCGGAAGCACCAAAATTATAAGTAATAGTAAAATTTGGATTACTGCTTTCATAAACAGTTTTGATTTCCCCTAAAGCTTTCGAGAGACTGATAGCAGCGGATACGTTTAAGGAGGTGCGCTGCGGCGTATCGACTGAGGCAAAGTTCTTAAATAAGTTCCAACTAATCAGCAGTGCTAGCATGAAGGCGACTGCGAGAATTAAGTTGGGAATACGTCTACTTTTTAAGTTCACAGAAAATTGTTTTGAATCTTTTTACTCCTTACCAGGCTCTGCCTGGTAAAGCAGATTCGGAGGCTGTACCTCCAATTTGCGTCCACTCTTTGACGAGGCAGAGCCTCTGGAGATAGGTTCCCTGGCTGTGCCTGGGAACCAGTTAATAATTAGTGTCGGAACGTTAATTTTAAATCTGCCTATGCTCGCCATTTGACGGAACAGCCTATTGCCTCTGTAGTTGAAGGCTCAACGGGTTGACTGTTGAGCAATTGGTCGATCGCACTCCGCAGATAAGAAACCTGCACCGCCGCCGGATCGTCAGCGTTGTCGTCAATTAAACCTTTATAGCGCAGTTTGCCGTCTTGGTCTAGCAAAAAAACCTCCGGCGTTTTAGAAGCCCCAAAACTTTCAGCCACATCTTGAGCAACATCTCGGATGTACGGGAAGTTGAGTTGATTGTTGGCTGCAAAAATTTTCATGTTCTCAAAACTGTCGTCGGGATACTGGTTTGCATCATTAGCATTAATCCCGATTAAAGTAACATCTCGATCTTGAAAATCTGCTTGAAGTTCTTTCATACGATTGAGATACAACTGCACGTAAGGGCAATGATTGCACATAAATATCACCGCGATCGCCCGAAATTTTTCTAAATATCGAGCTAAATGGTGAACTTCTTCGTCCACTCCCGGCAGTTCAAAATCGGGAGCGTAGCCGTTAATGGGAGTACCGGTTGTATCGATTAGTAAACTCATGTTTTCAGGAGGTGAAGAGCAGTATTTGCCAGCATGAAAGATGAAACTGTCAGCACGAATAAAATTGGCTGTTGTTTAGCTTTAGCTTAATTCTAGCCTTGCCAACAGCCTATTGTGATTCGTACTTGGGGATTTATTCCTCGTCTGGCTTTAGCCAACCTTGAGCCAGAGCTTGGTATCCAATAAGTTTGTATGCTAATTTGGCAGCGGTAAATTCTGAGACTACAGAATCTACAATAGGTGCTAATTCCATAATGTCACACCCGATTACTTCGTAGGACTCGAAGATGCGGCGCAAAAATGCGGTGAGGGAATACCAATTTAACCCGCCCGGTTCGGGTGTTCCCACCCCTGGAATTAAAGTCGGATCGATGCCGTCTAAGTCGATCGTCAAAAATACTCGCTTAGTTGTTATGCTGGCAATTGCCCGATCGGCCCAATCCGGTTGAGTAGCGATTTCGCGAGCTCGAATCACGTTTAGCTGTTTTGCTTTAATCAAGTCGGCTTCTTCCTTGCAGATAGCGCGAATCCCGATTTGCAGTGTCGGTAAGCCCATATCGACAACACGCCGCATCACGCAGGCGTGGTTGTGAATCGAGCCTTCGTATTCGTGCCGCAAGTCACCGTGGGCGTCGATTTGCACGACGGTGAAAGGTTCATCCGGGTATGCTTGGCGATAACCTTCGACAACGCCTGCAGTGATGCTGTGTTCGCCTCCGAGAGAGATGACAAATTTATTTTCGGTAACTAGCTGGTGGACTGCTGCTTTGGTGACTTGCAGCATTTCTGAGGATGAAACTGGTTGCCTGTTGCGGGTATCGGCGATCGGCTCTTGTGTATAAATTCCGACATCGTAGCAAACTTCGGAATCCAATTCTTCGTCGTAGCACTCTAGTTGATGAGAAGCTTCTAGAAGTTTAGCGGGCCCGTTTTCGCACCCCCGGCGGTAAGTGGTGGTAGCTTCGTAGGGAATTGGTAAGATAACTACTTTGGCGGTGTCGTAGTCGGGTACAATTTCCGACCCCAGAAACGGTACGACAGCAGTGGAAATGATCGTTGGCATAAGGGAAATTTCAATAAGGCAAAGAAGTCAGCAGGTTTAATCGTGACATAATTTGAGCTCTAACTGCAAAGTCAGAAGGAAGAAGGAAGAAGGAAGAGGGAAAAAGGAAGAGGGAAGAGGGGAGAGGGAAGGAAGGCTGAGGATTTATGCAGTGGGGGCCATCTCCCCGTGGTTGCCTCGAATTGCGATACGGTTTGTAGTAATGACTTGAGTTCTTTGCAGCCTTGCTTTCATCTAAAATCTAAAATCTAAAATCGCATGACATCTTCTAGTCCCGCTTCGTCAACTGCTGTTGCACCTCAAACTTGGCTGTGGAAAGGCTTTCCGATTTGCTACCAAACTGCGGGTTCCCAGGGGCCTGCGGTGGTGTTTGTCCACGGTTTTGGTGCGTCTTGGGGCCACTGGCGCAAGAATTTGCCGGCGCTGGCGGCTGATTGTCGCTGTTTTGCGATCGACCTCATCGGTTTTGGCGGTTCTGCTAAACCAGCGCCCAAACTTGAGATTGACTATACTTTTGAAACTTGGGGACAGCTAATTGCTGATTTTTGTCGGGAAGTTGCGGGCGGGCCGGCTTTTTTGGTCGGAAATTCGATCGGCTGCGTGGCAATTATGCAAGCCGCTGTGGATTTTCCCGATATTGCTTCTGGCGTAATTTTACTCAATTGTTCCCTGCGGTTGCTGCACGATCGCAAACGCGCCGAATTGCCTTGGTATCGCAGTTTTGGAGCGCCAATCGCACAAAAAGTTTTAAATGTCAAGTGGATAAGTCAACTATTTTTTAAACAATTAGCAACGCCAAAAACAGTAAAAAAAGTGCTTTTGCAAGCTTATCGCCGTCCTGAAGCTGTCAGCGACGAACTGGTAAATATGCTGCTGGAACCTGCTAAGGACAGCGGCGCAGTAGAAGTATTTGTAGCATTTATCAGTTATTCTCAAGGCCCGCTACCGGAGGATTTGTTGCCGCGTTTGAGCTGTCCGGCTTTGATTTTGTGGGGAACAGATGACCCTTGGGAGCCGATCGCATTGGGGCGAGAATTGGCAAAGTTTCCGGCTGTTGAAAAGTTTATTCCTTTGGAGGGAGTGGGACACTGCCCGCAAGATGAAGCGCCGGAATTGGTCAATCCTATTTTACTCGATTGGATTAAAGAGCGATCGGCGTTTGCAGAAACTTAGTGCTTTTGCTCCTTTCATCTGCGTTAATCTGCGTCAATCCCTTGTCATCTGCGGTTAACAAATTCTCTTTTTTTTACCGCAGATGATGGCAGATTAATACAGATTAACGCAGATGAATTAGATTGTTGGCTGTTGACTGGATTTGAGACCCGACGATGCTACCGGAATAGATATTACACGAATATGAAACTATCAGGGGTAAACTGACCTTGAATGACAGCTATTTGGTCAGATGTACCAGCCAAATTGATGGAGTTACCCACAATATTGTAGTTGGAAAGGCTGCCACGTAACTGAATTCGATCGATTCCTTGTTGAAAATCCTGAATCAGTGCAACTCCTGTTCCCTGATAGTAGCTCTTAGTGGCATCACCGAGAACAAAAATATCTCTACCCCGACCCCCAATCAGCACATCGGTATCATTGCTTCCCGGTGTAGCACTCAATGGGTTTACTCCAATTAGGGTATCATTGCCGCGCAAACCAGAGAGTGTATCGTTACCATCTCCTCCTACTAAGGAATTGTTTTGGATGTTTCCGGTAAGGACATCTACATTCGGAGTTCCTGTCACATTAACGAAATTCTCTACAGTAAAATTCAGAGTGCCGATACCGGGTAAATTGTTAACCGCCAAACGATTCTGCGACAAATCCACATTAATAGAAGCTGTGCCGCTACCTGTAGAAGCATCGATGGTATTACTCTGTCCTAAAGGAGCAATTATTTGTTCTATATTTTGCAGGGTATCTGTACCTCCTGCGCCTTTATCTACAATACCTTTAGCCTCAATGGTAATGCCGCTGCCAAGGGAAAGATAGCTAATTGTATCCGTGCCTAATCCTCCAGTTATGGTATCTGTGCCGCTACTGCCTAGGATAAAGTTATCTAAACTATCTCCGGTAATATTGTCGTTTCCTGCTGTGGTGCTAATACTGTTAGCTGGCGGAGGGGGTGGAGTTTGGTTTTGGGGAGGTAAAGCAGAATTCGTAAGTTGTGCGCCTTGATTTTGGGGAAGAGGATTGCCCGGTGCGCCTTGATTTTGGGGAGGTTGGTTGCCTACTGCTGCCTGATTTTGCCCTGGAGGATTGCCCGGTGCGCCTTGATTTTGCCCTGGAGGATTGCCCGGTACGCCTTGATTTTGGGGAGGTTGGTTGCCCGGTGCGCCTTGATTTTGGGGAGGTTGGTTGCCCGGTGCGCCTTGATTTTGGGGAGGTTGGTTGCCCGGTACGCCTTGATTTTGGGGAGGTTGGTTGCCCGGTGCGCCTTGGTTTTGAGGAGGTTGGTTGCCCGGTGCGCCTTGATTTTGGGGAGGTTGGTTGCCCGGTGCGCCTTGATTTTGAGCAGGTTGGTTGCCCGGTGCGCCTTGATTTTGGGGAGGATTGCCTGGTGCGCCTTGATTTTGGGGAGGATTGCCCGCTGCATTGATTGAATTAGGAAATAGTGCTGGCATGATGTAATTACCTGGATTAGTTTTCTAAGTTTGAATCAGTTGTCAGGCTAAAGAAATGAATTCTCAATCGGCCTTTGATTTAGTCTCTACAATCATTAAGTTGGTTGAATATGACATTTATCCCTGTCCTAGGATTACAGTTTTGTAATGTGGAGAAATTAGCGTTTTTCCGAATTTTGAGGTAAATTACCATCGCCGGGTGGACGCGGTGGAATGCCCAAAATTTTAATCAGCTCTGCTTCGGTGACTCCCAACTTTTTCGCTGCACCGGGAATATCTAAACGAGGACGGGGCGGTGGGCTGGGCGGGCGATTATTTTCCGTTGGCGGTTCCGGCGGTTTGGCGGGTAGACCCAAAGCTTCGATTAACTCGGCTTCGGTAACTCCTAATTGTTTGGCAGCAGCGGCAAAATCTATACGGGGCGGATGTCTGCGCTCTTGATTGGGTTCGGGCTGGCTCTGGGCTAGTACAGTATTAGAATTAGTTGTAGTTCGATCGGGAAAAGTCAAGCTGCTAAATCCCAGCAGCAAGGCTGTAGCAGGTAACGCTAGCAGTGAAGCAATTTTCATGATAGTTACGATCGCCGACCTAAAAATGTTTATAACTACATCAAATTCCCCAAACATTACCTGCAACAGTGCTGATGAATTACAGTTTTGTAATTTAAGTAATTCCCTGATGGCCGTATAATCGCAACCGGATAGGTAAATCTATGAATGTTCTATACGTTGAAGATGAAGAAAAAATCGCCAATTTTGTTTGTATGGGCTTGAAAGAACAAGGCTTTGTTGTGGATTACTGCGATAATGGCAATGATGGCTACGATCGGGCGATGGATAATGAGTACGATGCGATCGTGCTTGATATTGTATTGCCGGGAAAAGATGGATTATCTATTCTCAAACATCTACGAAAGGCGGGACGCAACGTACCCGTGATTTTATTAACTGCTCGCAATGAACTAGACGATCGCATTGAAGGGTTACATCTCGGCGCTGATGACTATTTGGCTAAACCGTTTTTTGTTGAGGAGTTAGTTGCTCGGATTTATGCTGTGGTGCGGCGGGCTTCAGGCGGTGGGCAAAATATTCTGAGCGTTGGCCCTGTTAAGCTCGATCGCATTCTCCGAGAAGTTACTTGCGATCGCCATGCGGTAGAACTTACAAGCCGCGAGTTTAATCTGTTGGAATATCTAATGCGATCGCCCGGTAGGGTACTCACCCGCACTCAAATCCTCGAACATATCTGGGGTTATGATTTTAATCCGAATACGAATGTAGTAGATGTATGTATTCAACGCATTCGCAAGAAAATTGAACCGATTGGCGGTACAGGATGGGTTGAGAGCGTGCGCGGCGTTGGCTATCGGTTTCGCAAACCAGATTCCCCATCGTGAAATTGCAATCTTTTCGCTTTCGCATTGCTCTATCATCTGCTGTTCTAGCAAGTATTGCTCTAATTGGCTTTAGTATTGTTTCGTGGTGGTTGATTTACGATGCTAAGGTCAAGCGTCTTGATGCTGAAATCAAGAATCAGTTAATCCAATCTACCCGCCCGCAATCGACCCAATGGGATGTTTATAATGATTCTTTGCCCTCAGTTTTGGGTATGAATGATGGGGAAACAACCGTAGCTTTGTTGGTGACTGATAGAGATGGTAATTTGCTCTACCGATCGAGCCAGTGGCAAGATGGAATTGATGCCAATTCACTATGGCGATCGCTGCCTCAACCGCCTCCCGATCCTGCCAGAATACCTTTTCAATTAGAACCTCCCCCTCCACCCTATCCACCACCTCCCTATCCACCACCTCCCGATCGACCCGATTCATTCTCACCGAGAGAAAGAAGACCCCCGCGCGATCGACCTCCTCAATTCGATCGACCTGATTTTCATCGAGTTTTCAAAGCTAAACTAGCAACCCAGCGTACTAGCACAGCAGTTTGGCGTGTGGGCGCGATTCATTCTCCTCAGACTCAAATAGCGATCGCTGTTAACTTACAAGCGATCGATCGGGAAATGGCATCGATTGGCAATATCTTTCTAATTTCTATTCCCGTAGTGCTTTTACTCGTGGCCAGTGGAGCGTGGGTGATATCGCGGAGTATTCTATATCCAATTGGGCGACTCACCATGGCAATTCGCAATGTCACCGTACAGGGGCTAGATCGGCGCGTTCCTGACGGAGCAACCGATATAGAGTTTGTAGAATTAATTTTTGTGTTCAATCAGATGCTAGAACGTCTAGAGCGAAGTTTTAAACAAGCTTCTCGTTTTAGTGGAGATGCTGCCCACGAATTAAAGACTCCGCTGGCAATTTTGCAAGGTCAAATAGAACGGGCTTTGCATCAAGTTGAATCTGGTTCTGAGGTGCAGCAGACCCTGAGTAATTTATTGGATGAAGTGCGCCGTTTGAGTGAAATAACCCGTAAACTCCTCTTACTTTCTCACGCCGATGCCGGACGTATGGGTTTACATTTGGTTAAGGTGAATATGTCGGATTTGCTATCGGAAATTGCCGAAGATATGGAACTGCTAGCACCGCATTTAGAGGTGCAAATGGCAATTGCTCCTAACTTATATATCAAGGGCGATCGCGATTTGCTGGTGCAGGTTTTGCAAAATCTGGTTGGTAATGCGATTAAATATAATTTACCGAAGGGTTGGCTCAGGTTACAGGCTAACTGTCAGGGTAAAAGAGTAATTGTGAAAATTGTCAATAGTTCTCAGGATATTTCTTTGAGGGAGCGCGATCGTATTTTTGAGCGCTTCCATCGCGGTGACTCCACTCAGATCCAAAAAATCGAAGGTTCGGGATTGGGATTAAGTTTAGCAAGGGAAATCGCACGGGCCCACGGCGGCGATATCAAACTAGATGCTGCAATACTTGGTCAAACAGGGTTTATACTGAGCTTACCTGTGGGCGATCGCGATTAACCTTATAGCAGTGAAGCAGGACGAGTTATCTTAGCTAAGACTTGGGCTAATTCGGATTTTTAAAGTTAATAGATCCCTAGTCCATCATAGGCCTGTTGAGGATTAATGCTCTTGCTGATAAGTACAGCAAAATACCATTACAAAGATGCCAAATAAAATGGGTGCCAGTTGAAAAGTAAGGACAAATTGCCTGATCGAGAGTGCGGAATGAAAGGGCTAACAGCAATACCCCCGATGCTGCTAATAGAACAAATGGCTCACGCTTTTGCTGCTGATAGTGATATACTCCAAGCCCTACTAACACTAAAAATGCAGGAGCATAAGAAAGAGAACCGTTGAGAAGATTTGTAAATTTATTGCTGAAGTTGCTGACCCAGAAAAATCCTACGAGTAATCCTCCTGCATATCCATATTTCATTCTAACTACTTGACGGCTATATAGCCATAAAAACCCAAGCTGAAAGAGCATAATAGGAATCACATCTAGTAATCTTGCCCATTGTGTCGCAAATGTATGAAATAGGGCACTTCCAATACCAATACTGGTGGCTAAAGTAATCAATGTCCAAATACCGGTGGGTACTTTTTTCTGTCGCCGAGCCAATTGAAAAATAGCCCCTGCTGCAATGAGAAAAGAAATATTAGATACAGCATTTAGTGGTTCACTCCATAAACCAGGCATTATACGTTCGCAGTAAAGATCGATGTAATCATTCATCTCATGTCACTGTTCTGGGAGTAGAATCCATACTACAGCAAAAGCGTAAAATTGAAGAAAAAACCTGTCTCAAATTTAATGACTTCCCCAATTTCTCCCGATCGCCGTTTTTTCAAATATCGAATTGCCCTGCTCATCAGTATAATCGTGATTATCCCTTTAGGTTACATAGTGAGATTTTCTCGCGGCCCTGCACCGGAATGGTTCAACGACTCTTTTGGGAGCATAGCTTATGAGGTATTTTGGATTTTGGTGGTAGTTCTGATATTGCCACGATTTTCGCAAATTAGGGGGGCTGTAGCTGTGTGTCTAGCTACCTGCGGAGTAGAGTTTCTCCAACTGTGGACACCTCCGTTTTTACAAGCAATGCGAGCTACTTTACCCGGAAGGCTGATTTTGGGAAATCACTTTAGTTGGTCAGATTTTATCTCTTATTTTGTGGGGAGTTTTTTAGGTTGGTTGTGGGTGCGATGGCTTCATTTCACTTGCTTCCGCTTGTAAGTTGTACTGCATTTAAATTCTATATTTCTCTGAGCAAACCCAAAATGGTCAACTCCTCTCCCCATCTCTCGAACGCTATAGACAATCTAGATGCACAAAAGCTTGATGATATGGTTGCGGTTATTTTAACTTTAGCTAAGCGATCGGGTTAACTTAGAATTGAGAGTTTTTAGGAGTTGAAGTGGGAGCTATATTTCCGCGATCGCGCCATAGCAACAACGGAATGCTTAACGTTCCTAAAATCATTACAACTCCAGTCAGAATCCAAACTAGCACACGATTTGGGCGATAATCACCTCGCTCAATTTGCCAGAAAACTCGATTATAACGCCATGCTGCTAAGGCAATGACCGCAATTCCAAAAATGACCAGACTAAGCCCTAAAGTTTCGGAATTGAAGAAGGGAGGGGAGGAAACTTGTTGCTGAGTCACTGTAGCTTGAAATTGACGGAGAAATAAACTGAACCGACTGATGGCAAACCCAAAACCAATTAAAGCGAGTGAAGTTCGTAACCATGCAAGAAACGTGCGTTCATTTGCCTGATGTTCTCGCTGTCGGTCTATTTTAGGACTCTTGTGCATCAACTATACCTTTATAAAATATCTTAAGCTTTCCCTCGTTGATTTTTGTTTCAGTTCACATTGGGGAGGGAAGTATCGGTATTGCGATCGCGATCCATCATCACCAAAAAAGATAGTATCAGTAAATCGACAAAAAAGCGATCGCGCCCATCTCTACCAACACAAAAGAAGAGGACACAGCATTGCTGTGTCCCTACAAATACCCCAGTTAAAATCTAGTTTAAAAAGACTTAGCCGCCCCGCCGGACTGAGCCTTTTTCTCCAACCAATCCTTACCCAATCTGATTGTCACATCGGACTGCAAAGAACCGGTACTCTCAACCAGCACATCTCCAAAACCCAAAAACTGGCGAATTGCTTGAGCACCTTTAATATCGCCCTGTTGAGCTACTAGAGTAGTTACCTCCAGCGGTTCGGGCCAAGCTTTATAAACCTGAACATTCCGATAACCGGCTTGAGTCAAATTATTGACAAAAGCTTCAACAGCCGATGGATCGCCGGTACTATCTTGAATCGCCACCTTCAGAAAAGTCGCATCAGCATTCTCAATTGTCCAAGTATTCTGGCCGAAGTCAAAATGTTCCGCCACCATAGTTTCGATGCCATATTGGTCTGGCAACCAAAAACTCGCCTTATAATCTTTCGCATCGCTAAACTTGCCGGGAACCATCAACATCTGCACGCTATCGCGATCGGTTTGAGTAGCAAAACCAGCCAAAGCCACCAATTCTTCTATACTCAAATTCGTGTCAAGGTGAGACTGAATCACCGACAAAATCTTCGGCAAGCGAGACAGCAAACCTACATTAACTTCCTGTTCCACAAAAGCCCGCATCAACAATTGCTGGCGCTGCACCCGCCCAATATCGCCCAAATCGTCGTGCCTATAAAGCAAGTATTGCACGATTTGTTCGCCGTTGAGTTTCTGCTTGCCAGCCTTTAAATTTATATATAAATGCTGGCTTTCATCGGTATACTTCATGTCTTTAGGGACATTGATAGTAATGCCACCAAGTGCATCAACCAAGCTTTTTATGCCTTGAATATTGACTGTGACATAGCGGTCAATTCCCACTCCGCCCAAGAGTCCGCTGACTGCCTTCGCTGACGAAGCTGGGCCCCCGTAGTAATTAGCTTCGTTTATTTTCACCTCGCCCCTACCTTCAACATAGGTGCGGGTGTCACGCGGAATGGAAAGCACGCTTAACTTTTTATTTTGAGGGTCAAACCTGACCAACAGCATGGTATCGGTTAACCCCTTGAAAGAGTTCTGCCACACCTCGTATCCCTTCTCCTTATCGGCATGACCGTCGATGTCTGAACTCAGAACTTTAAGTCCTAAAACTAAAATATTAACTGGGCGAGTCAGCTCCGGCATCTTCATGTTGAGCTTTGCCATGTCGCCTTGAGAAAATACTGCTGCTTCTTCAGGGCTCAACTTTTGTTGCTGAAGCGGCGTTGTGGAAAGGGACACCGCTAGCAACGCTCCGGCTGTGGCTGAGAGCATGGCTACTCCAGCCAAACCAAAACCAAAACCCAGCCAGCGGCCTCGATGGGGCTGGGAAGATTTTTTGGTTGAAGGTTGAGCAGTTGATTGTTGGATAGGGTCTTGATTAGGAATTTTTTGAGCTGGCACTGGCTTCCTCACACACAACAAAAATAAAAAAAGATAATGGCAATATGTAGTATCAAGCTGAAGACGCAATCAATCAATACCGTAGGGGCTTAAAAGAACCCTAAATTATGATAAATGTTTGCCCACTACTTGCTCGGCTACGCGGCTAATTCCGGGCAACCATAGGGGTTGACGCTTCCAGAGGCGAACCATCAGTCCCAGAGCAACGATGAAATAGCTGGTTGTTAGCAGGCTACTCATTAATAACATGGGAAGTGTCGGAGATTCCGCAGAAATCGCTCCAGCTTCTAAAAGAATATGTCCTAAGAGCCAACTAAAAGCAAGGGCAATTGCTAAGCGGCTGACGGCTTTGCGTTCGGGGCTGCCCTGACGGCGGTAAAGAGTCCACAGGGCCGGGAAAAAGCCGATGACTGGGATCATTAATACAAACAGACTGGCACGATCGAGTTCAGGATTTTCTAAGGGATCTGTTCTTTTCATAATTCGCTACTCAAAATTTGCAGAAGGTCAGATTTTGCACACAAGTTATTTGTTAGAGGGAAAATTTATATCCTAAACCAAAATTCTGAGAGCTGGGCTGGGGGGATCGCCAAACTTGTCTGTTAGAGGCAAAATTTTTCTGCCCTCCCCATCTGGCGACCGATCGTTGGCAACTTTTCGACCCGGAGACCCGTATTTTGATAAACTGGATACAGCACAGCAGACAGGAGAACAGACTTAGCCATGACCCAATCCCAAAAATCAATTGTTATTGCTCCATCAATATTATCAGCCGATTTTAGCCGTCTTGGAGAAGAGATTCAGGCGGTCGATCGAGCTGGGGCTGACTGGATTCACGTAGATGTGATGGACGGTCGCTTTGTTCCTAATATTACTATCGGGCCGCTGATTGTTGAGGCAATTCGCCCGGTTACTACCAAGGTGATCGATGTCCACTTGATGATTGTGGAGCCGGAGAAGTACGTCGAGGACTTCGCTAAGGCTGGTGCAGACATTATTTCGGTTCACGCCGAGCATAATGCTTCCCCTCACTTGCACCGCACCCTCGGCCAAATTCGGGAATTGGGCAAAATGGCTGGTGTGGTTCTGAATCCTTCGACGCCTTTGGAGTTGATCGAGTACGTGCTGGAACTTTGCGATTTGGTGCTGATTATGAGCGTCAATCCCGGCTTTGGCGGTCAAAGTTTTATCCCGGCTGTTTTGCCGAAAATTCGTCAGTTACGCAAAATGTGCGACGACAAGGGCCTCGATCCTTGGATTGAAGTAGATGGCGGTTTGAAGGGGAATAATACTTGGCAGGTTCTGGAAGCGGGCGCAAATGCGATCGTCGCTGGTTCTGCTGTGTTTAAGGCGAATGATTACGCAGCGGCGATCGAGGGTATCCGCAACAGCAAGCGCCCGACTCCAGAGTTGGCGGCAGTCTAATCAAAAATTCGATCGTGTCCGGCGAATTACCCATAATCAAAGTGGTTTGTAGTGATGACTTTAGTCCTTATTGGCTCAAAGATTTAAGAAAGGACTGAACCTCACTACAAACTTATGATGGTTGGAGCTCGATTGACTTAATAAGTAAGCCGAGCTAGTTCATAGAAAATTAAATTTTGAAAAAGGCGATCGTATATTTTGACTCATATCAAGTCCGATGCAAGATGCAATCGGACTTGATACAGCGTATTCCAGGTTTGTGAAGTGTAGGGACACGGCAGTGCCGTGTCCCTACGGCGAGCTAACTATAGGCGGGTGTACTTCATAAATGTGGAATCTGCTGTATCATTTGGTTAAACTACTTACAGAATTGCAAAATCTGCAACATTAATCAGCCCTGTTGACACATTGCTGATAGTTGCTAACAGTTGACCGGAACTGGTAACTCGGATCGAAGTAGAATTATTTTCTAAAGTAATGCTCAGTTGCGAGAAACTTAAACCGCCTGTCAAGCCGATCGTATCGCGACCATCTTGAAAGTCTAAAATAGTCTCGCGTCCGAAGTCGATACCTAAGATAAAGCGATCGTCCCCACTACCTCCAATCAAAGTATCATTCCCCTCATCTCCAAATAACCAATCGTCCCCAGCACTACCCAGTAAACTGTCTTCATCCTTGCCGCCGTAAAGAGTATCGTTTCCAGCATCACCGTTAACGGTATCCTGACCTTCATTGCCAAACAACAAATCGTTGCCCAAATCACCACACATCTGGTCTTGACTGCCAGCGGAGCCGATCGCCAGAGGGCTGCCAATATCCCCGTACATAGTATCTTCTCCGTCGCCACCACAGAGAGTATCGCTGCCCTCATCCCCAAACAGCACGTCGTTGCCCAAATCTCCTAGGGCCAAATCATCACCCTTGCCGCCACGCACTGTATCGTTTCCATTACCGCCAGAAAGGGAATCTTCGGCTGCTTGCCCGTTCAGGTAATCATCGCCACTGAGGCCAAATAGCAAATCGCGACCTGTAGAATCGATGTCTAAAGAGTTAAGAGTACCACCGTATAAGGTGTCGTTACCCTCATCGCCAATTAAAGTATCGCTCTGTTTGTCTCCAAAAATTATGTCGTCATCTTTGCCACCGTAAACAACATCTTCGTTCTCGCCCGCAAAAATTAAATCATCTTTAGCACCCCCGTTGAGGTAATCATCGCCCTCATTGCCAAACAGCACGTCGCTATCTTTTGCCGAGGGAAGAATGGTTATATTTCCTAGATCGATGCCGAGGTAAGATCCGCCATAAATATTGTCATTGCCAGTGAAGCCAAACTCCAAGTCGTTACCATTTAAGCCGTTGATTTTGTCATTGGTAATCGAACCCTCCAGAATGTCGTCGCTTTCTGTACCGTTGGTGGTGCTATTTGTTTGATTGGGGCCGCGAATAGCAGTCTGGCTGGGAAAGGTTATCTGCTTGCAAATGCAATCTTCGTCTTGCGTTTCTGGCGTTGGCGTCGGAGTTTCCGTTGGAGTTGGAGTCGGAGTCGCAGTCGGTGTCGGTGTCGGAGTTTCTGTTGGAGTCGGAGTCGGAGTCGGTGTCGGAGTTTCCGTTGGAGTTGGAGTTGGAGTCGGAGTCGGTGTCGGAGTTTCCGTTGGAGTTGGAGTCGGAGTCGGTGTCGGAGTTTCCGTTGGAGTCGGAGTCGGTGTCGGAGTTTCCGTTGGAGTTGGAGTCGGAGTCGGTGTCGGAGTTTCCGTTGAAGTTGGAGTCGGTGTCGGTGTCGGAGTTTCCGTTGGAGTTGGAGTCGGAGTCGGTGTCGGAGTTTCCGTTGGAGTTGGAGTCGGAGTCGGAGTCGGTGTCGGAGTTTCCGTTGGAGTTGGAGTCGGAGTCGGTGTCGGAGTTTCCGTTGGAGTCGGTGTCGGCGTCGGTGTTGGCGTCGGAGTTGGCGTCGGCGTCGGTGTCGGTGTCGGTGTTGGCGTCGGTGTCGGAGTTGGCGTCGGCGTCGGTGTCGGTGTCGGAGTTGGTGACTCCATATCGTCATTTGCGATCACACCTATACCCGTCGCTTTAGTAATAGTCGCATTGACAGCGGTGCTGAGGTTGACGTTAAATGTTTCGTCAGTTTCAAACTTAGAATCGCCGTTGACAGCAACAGTAATGGTTTTTTTCGTGTCCCCGACATTGAAGGTGAGGCTGCCTGTGGCCGCGGCGTAATCGCTATCAGCAGTATTAGCAGTACCGTCTGACGTGGCGTAATTGACGGTGAGGGGCAAGCTAGAACCTGCGGAGAGAGAGACGGTAAAGGTGGCGCTAGCATTACCCGTATTGCCCTCGGTAACAACTACATCATCGATCGAGATACTAACGCTGTCATCATTGGCGATCGTAGCAGTGGCTGTGCTGGTGGTGACAGTCGAACTTTCCGGCGCTGAGGTCAAATTTGGGTTGCTGAGGGTGACGGTAATTGTCTCGTCAGGTTCAACTGCGGTTTCGCCCAAGACATCCACAGCAATAGTTTTAGTTGTTTGGTTGGCGGCAAAGGCGATCGTCCCTGTGGCGCTAGTAGCCCCCGCAGCATTGATATTATTGTAGTCTGCGCCGTTGCTCGCGGTACCGGCGATCGCATAATTTACTGTACTCGCTACCCCCGTGCCACCGCTGCGAGTGACGGTGAAGGTGACGGGTTTAGTGCCCGAGTTGCCTTCAATTAACGAACCTGTCGCTGGATTTGTGAGTGCGATCGCATAAGCGATCGAGTCATTGGCTGCAATAGTCACCGTAGCATTGCTGCTGGCCGGTGCGATCGTATAATTCCCATTTCCCAAGTTCAGTCGCAGCGTTTCTGCCAACTCCGGTATAGCGTCATCCACCGGAGTCAGAATCACATCCACAAAGCTCTGCCCGTTGGGAATAGTGACGGGAAAGGTACTGCCCAGATTGTAGTCAGCAGCAACAGCGGTGCTACTGCCATCAATAGCGAGATTCACCGTCAAATTACCGACTGTGCTATCACTGCGGCTAACGCGGAAAGTGCCTGGATCGATAGGAGTTTCAGCGGCTGAATTATCCGGCGCGGTGATGCTCACAATCTGCTGTACTTCAACAGCGCCGATGTCAACAGCACTGCCAGAAGGCCGAGTTAAGCCGCGCTGATCCGTAGCAGGTGCGATCGCGCTGTTACCCGCATCGATCGCGGGACTACCTGCATTCAGTGCGTGCGTCTGCGTAAGGCCGCCGTTATTTGCCAGTGCTCCGAGATTCGGATTGATGGGAGTGCCAGCAGTGCCTACTAGATCGCCATTAACACCGTTTGTGAAGCCAGCACCAGTACCGTTGCCAATTAAGTTATTGCCCTCACTCGTAAATGTGCCGTCTACATCGGGGTTTAACGGAGCCGTATTCCCAGCAATGATGGTGTTGCGGACATTTGCCGTCAAGGTATTGAAGATGCCACCGCCTTGGTTCGTTGCACTATTGAGAGTAAGAGTGCTGCTTCTCAGATCCAGCGTGCCACCATTTCTGATCGCGCCAAAGTTAGTTGCCGTGTTCGCAGAAAAGGTGCTGTTGGTAATCGTTGCCGCGCCACTGTTGACAATGCCGCCGCCATTTTGTGCAGCCCGATTGCTGTTAAACGTGCTGCTGGTGACATTTAATGGCTGGACATCGTTTCTGATCGCACCGCCATCAGTCGCCGAAATGTTGTTAGTGAAAGTGCTGTCGGCAATGCTTAACAGTTCGCCCCCGCCTCTGTGGTAAATCGCGCCGCCACCGTCGGTGTTTTGGGAACTATTGCCAGTAAACTTGCTGCCAGTAATGTTTAACGCACCGCTATCGATCAAGATAGCACCGCCGCCTTGGCTAGCTGCCGTCGCTGTATTTTCGGTGAAAGTGCTGCCAACAATGTTTACAATACCGCCACCCTGCCTGATCGCGCCGCCGCCCGAAGCAGTTGCGGTATTGGCAGTAAACGTAGAATTCGTGATTGTGACCGTGCCGCCATTGTTGAAGAGAGCACCTCCTGCCCCAGCGACATTGGCGGAGAAGGTAACGTTGGTAAGGTTCAGGGTGACACCGAAGGCGTTATTAAGGGCACCAGTCCCGTTAGCAAAGGTGAGGTTAGAGATGCTAACAGGGCCGGTATTAGTGTTAAGTATCTGCACTAAGCTGTTGCCGCTGACTGTCAAGTTAGCTGCGACTGGGCCGTTCAGACTAAGGCTTTCATTAATAGTTGGCAGTGTCGTAGCGAGGGTAATTGTGCCAGTAATGCCAGTCAGGTCAATAATATCTGGGCCTAAAGTAGCATTCGCTTGGGTAATCGCATCTCGCAGCGAGCCTAAGCCGGAGTCGTTGGTGCTGGTGACTGCGAAAGTATTTAAAACACGATCGTAACTGGCTATCGCCTCTTGGGTGAATGCCAAAGGTGTCTCAATCGAACCAATTGTTACTTCTAAATCCCAGTCGCCGCCTAATGCAGCACTTCCTGTCAGGTTTTTGGAGGCGGCGATGTCTGCACCTGTGAGTTGATTGAGGCGTTGCAAAAACGATCGCCCCGCTATCGGTGGGGCGATTTCTGCCGCCACGCTGCAACCGTACAGGAGGATATCGGCGCTAGGGGCTAAGGCCTTTTTCCACTGCCCAAGTCGATCGGCATATTCGTCTAGGTTGTCAAAATTTAGCTGAATTGACCCCAGTTGCAAATTGCCAGGCCCGCCGTGAGAAACAATGTGAACCGCGGAAATATCGCTGTAGCTAGCTAATAACTCTGTAATTTGCTCGACTCCATCCCCCGCCCGATCGAGTATAAATATCTCTTTCCTTGGTTCGGGGCTTGGTGCAAGGCTTTGATAATCTTCAACGGTTGGGTCAATGACAACTATTTGCGTAATTTTTTCCATGATCGATTTTCCTCGTAGATGCAAAGGAAATGGAGCTTAAAAGCGACGATCGTCTTGCCAAAAGAATTCAAATTAGTATTGACAAATAATCATTTGAATCCACTAGCTAGGTTTGGGAAAGCTTCTAAAAGGCAAGATATAATGCTTAAGTCATAAGCAGCTTAGAGTCTTACTAAGACAACACAAGGAGCAAATTTGTTCCCAATCGCAAAAATTAGTCAGTAAATATAGCTATCAACCCGATCGCGCATTCGAGCCCCGACTTCTTTAAAAAATCGGGGCTCTGGTCTGTTTATTCAGGCGGGCTTTCTTATTTCGAGACAGAGGCGAGAATGCTTTCCATCTCAGAAAGCTCGATCGCCCCGGAGAAAGTTTGGCCGTTCATAATAAAAAATGGAGTGCCTTCAATGCCCAGTTGTTGAGCGAGTTGCACGTCTTTGGTAATGGCGGCTTCGGCGGCGGGGCTGTTGCGATCGGTGTTGAATTTATCTAATTTTAGATTGAGCTTTTGGGCGATCGATCCGTACAATGGTTCGCCTAACTCTTTCTGCCCTTCAAACAAAGCACTGTAATATTCCCAAAATTTGCCCTGCTGTTGGGCAGCCCAAGCTGCTTTAGCTGCTGGCAGGGCTTGAGGGTGAATTGAAGTCAAGGGAAAATGCTTGTAAGCTAAAGTAACTTTTTCTTGGTGTTTTGCCATAAACTGCTTGACAGTATCGTGAGCGCGTGCGCAAAACGGACATTGAAAGTCAGAGAATTCTAAAAGTACAATTTGCTGGGAAGGTGATCCCGTGCTCGGAGAATCTCCAATAGCAGATTTGGGATTAGTTTTCATCTCCTGCAAAAATGACTGCTGCGCTGCTTTGAGAGACTGCTGCTGCTGTTGCTGGTACGCTTGTACCGACTCTAAAATTGCTTGCGGGTTTTCGCGGATAATCTGCAAGACTTGCTCTTTCAACTTGGGATCGACTGAATTGCCAGCCGCTGACTGGGCGGGGGAACAACCGATAAATACCAGGCAACCTACCAGGAGTGCAGCAAAGCAGAAGGCTTGCTGGCTGCGGAGTTTTCGCCAAATAGTGGATACGTTCATCTTTTTTTTCTGATTCACGGCAACACTTAATCGTACATTTAATTTTGCGGAGTGTCAGGTATACTGCTGTTGACTGCTGTCGAGCTATTTTTAGCTTTGACCAATAATTAGTAATTGGCACTCGGTAATTCGTAGTCGGTAATTGCCAAGGGATGTTAATCTCTATAACAGCTACGAGTGCCATAATTAAGATTTCAATCAGCGGGATTTATTAAGTATTATGTCTCATCGATCTACCGCAATCAAAAAGTTTGTAATGAGGAATTGAGTCCTCAGAATCTTATGAGGACTCAATTCCTCACTAGAAACGCGATCGCGGTTATTTTACAGGACTAGATATAAAAATAAAAGGACGATCGCCCAGGCGATCGTCCTTTTATTTTCTGCAGGTATTATCCGCTTTTAGGCTTGGCTGAACCGGAGATTATTTGCGGTTGTTGAGCCATTTAGCCGCCACTATTCCCAAAATACCAGCAACAATTGGATTTCCCAAAAACTTCATCAAACTCGGCTGTTCTGCCAGCACTTCTCGGAAAATATCTGGGTGATTGTGATAGGTAAACGAGGCCAGCTTGGTAACATCGTCAGCATTCATGCGGCTGGCGTGGTGGGTAGAAAGTCCTAGCTGCTTTTCCAATTGGCGATCGTCCAATCCTCTCTTGCCCAAATGCTTGAAGAATTCGCGGGCCACGTCGTCGAGTTCGTTTGGCTTAATTTGGGCGATCGCCTTTTGCAATTCCGGTTCCAACTGCGCCGGCGGGAGGGAGTCGTGATTCAGGGAACGCCCGAATAATTGTTTGCGCTGAGCAGGGGAAGTTCTCTGAGCAAAATCGTCAAAGTTTTCGTAATCTTCACCAGTTGTCTCCGGCATCATTTCTCGATCGCCCTGGGCTAAATCGTTCATGATTTGACGCTTGTAATTATCGCTGCTACTCATGGTAACTCTCTTCCAATCTACACAACAGTTCAGTATTAAATTGAGATGGTTTCGCCTTCAAAAAACTGCGGAATATTAAACCGCCATGCTGCTATCATTTAAGCTTGCTAACCCGGTCAAGACTTATATTCAATCTGATTTGATTGCTGGTCGTACTTAGCAGTCAAAATCAGTTTTTTATCAGGAGCATAAACCAAAACACTTACATCCTGATTTGGGAAATTGCGGTGAAAACCTTGTGCTAAAGATTTCGCCAAATCTTTCACTTCATTAGGGCGGACTTGCGGGGTGATTACAACTCCCAATTTGTTATTGTCGCGCACGTAAGCATCCTGAACCAAGCCACGAGCCGTCTTTGTTACCCATTGACCAAAATCTTGACCTGCGGCAGTATTGCCCCGTTCTAGCTGGGCGTAATAACCCTGACTGCCACCAATTGCTCCAGGTACATCACTCGGTTTTTGGGCTGAAACGCTGGGCGCGCAGGCAGTAGTAACAGCCAGCATTAATACCAATAGTAAGCCCGCAATTATTTTGCGACTCTGCTGCAGTAAACTCACCTTTTTTCCTCCGTTCTGAAAACAAGTTGAATATTTGAAAGGGTCAGGTTGCTCGACCCTCTCAATTAGTATGAAGCTTAGTCTAGTTTCTTTTTGAGTTCATCTTTTACATCTTCGATCGCATGACCAGCTTCAGCTTTTGCCTGCTTGGCTTTGCCTTCTGCTTTATCCTTCGGGTCGCCAGTAACATTGCCTAGGGCTTCTTGAGCAGCGCCTGCGATGTTATTGCCAGTTGCCTTTGCTCTATCTTCAACGCTCATGGTTTTCTACCTATGTGTATCTAATTTGACATTTTTTACTTAAACTCATCATAGGTAACCAGGAGCTGCATTGCACTCTACCTCTAGGAAGAAACAACGAATAACAAATGGAATAGGGAATATGGAATAGGGAATATGGAAGAAATATTTTCCGTCTTGAAGCAACTGCCACTTTCCTACTTATTTTTTTTGTAGCTTTTATGCTGGTTGTAATGAAGTAGTTATGTTAAAAAAAATCTTGGGTGTACTGGTTACCATACACCCAAGATTTTTTAAGTAATAAAAAAATATTTTAATTTTTTTTATTTAATTCTGCCTTCTGCGTTCCCAAGGCGAGTGTGGGCAACACCACATTTTACCCACACCCTCAAAAAAACCTATTAGTTTTAATCTACCTTGTGATGACATTCTTCATCTATTTTGTGCTGAAGTTCTTCTTTTAACTGTTCTACAGCGCGCATAGTTTGAGCATCTTCTTTTTTTTGCTGACCGAGGGCTTTTTCTGTTTCCTCACTGAGCAATATTTCCCTAGATTTTGGTAGCGTGACTTGATTTTTGCTGTCCGTGTGGTTCGCGTTTTCTTGACTATTCATTAGTTTTTCCCCTATTGTTTGCAAAATTTATTTTTAACAAGGGTACTTAGAAGTTAACCTTATATTTATTATAAGGGAAATCACGAAGGCTTTCCTCTGTCTGAAGGGAGATAGGGGCTGGTGAACAGTTTTGAGTTTTGAGTTTTATAGTTAAGATAAATTACGGAAACTTCCATGAGCCCCAAAGGAGATAGCTGAAGGGGAATAGTGCGTGAGATTGCTTGCTGACTCGCAAGGCCCGGGCAGTGAATGAGTTGGGGAAAGGGGAGGAGGGGGGAGAATTTTTCTGTGGCGCGATCGCCCTAAGTACCTTTTGTAGTTTGTTTGATGAGGCTGTTTCGACAGCTTTGGCATACTCCCCGACCGTCGCGGATGGAGATTCTAATTCATGGTTCATCGAAATCCACTTGCTATCTCAGGGTGCATCGTCAATAGTAGAGGGGGCATTCTCCCCACGCTTTCCCTCTTTAGAGGCGGATTCCCCTTGCCCAGAGATACCGTTTTGCTGCTCCATCCCTAGCATCTTCAATCCCTTTTTCACGATAATTAAAGTCAGTGAAGGAGTCGCCTCCTCCACTGCTCTCCAAACCAGAACGTGATAGTTGCCCATCATTCCGCTCCTCAATAAAACGGCTGTTGTCATCAGTACGTCGTTACCAACATATCGTTTTCCCACGCCCAAAGGCTTGGTTCCAGCGGTGGCTTAGGTTTAGCACTTTTGCAGCTAGATTTGTGGCTATTTTGTACTTACTAAGCTAAAATTTTAGTAAATAGTTTGTATCAAAGTTAATTATGAAAAAGATAATGACCAAATTGCTAAACCTACCCGGAGTTAGAGTAGAAGACAGCAGGCAAACAGATGAACATTAATTTTCGAGAGTTCAAGTAGAGACAAAAACGGCAATCTGCTCACACTGTGATCGAAGTAGTCATCGTCTTCATCAAAATCAGGAACATTTAGTTAAAGATTTACCGATGGGGAATCGAGAAATAGTTTTAAGAGTAAATGGGCGACAATTTAAGTGTGACAATTGTGAAACACCTTTCAGTGAAACCTTGAGCTTTGTAGCCCAACCTCGAAGTTTTACTAATAAATATGCACTAATGAGTGCCTAATGTACGATTATAGCGACGTTAATAACCTAGTTAAAAATAATGGATCGACTAATGAATAAGTCTGGTAAATAGTAATGTTTATACCTGAGTCCATCACGCCCATTTATGTATATCCACTCAAACGGTTAGGTATAGATAAAATTAGTTTGGTTAAAAGACAAGGAAAATTTATTGTATTTTTGCTAGACCTAGATAGGGGTAAGCTAGGAGGGCTAGTGTCATATCGAACACACTCAAAAATAGAAAAATGGATGCGGTAATTGGGTAAAAAAGTGTTATAACAGATAGAATGAGTAAGTATAGATATGAGTGGTAATTATAAATCATTAGTTAGTGCGAAAATTTCCCCCAAATTGTGAGGTAACAGTGGACAAATTTCATTTTACAAAAATTTTGTATTAAGAGTTAAATCAAGCCAGGATAGACAAAAAAACGACAGAAGCCTTAAAAGTTAAGGAAAAAGCTAAATTATTTACTAGCTTGAAAGGTAGTAAATATATCTTATTAAAAGGCGCAGTTAAATTCTCAAATTAACTAAAATAAAATTTAAACTAAGTAAAATAAGCTTCACTGTGAGTAGGAATAATGCACTCATTAAAGGAATAACTTCACTCGTTATTTGAAAAGAGTAAAAACGTAGGGTAAGGATATTGAAACTAATACATTGGGATTAAAAAAGCCTATCAATACTATCGGAATAGTGTTCCATTAATCAAACGGTGCTTTGGGGAAAGAGCCGGGTGTTTTGAACGGCGAACAACCACGGGTATAGTATAGCAATCCTAAATCAATTGTAAAATATATGGTTTCACCAATCCTGATTAACTTGGTATTAATTTAGGCTTTTTA
>NZ_JAUBQN010000019.1:0-118490 GCF_036701295.1 Microcoleus harperi Pol14_C6
CGCAAGCTGTGAAAGAGGTTAACTCCGCGAGTTGCACCGCCTTCTATTCTTTCCGATGGTAAGTTGTTGATAGTATCGGGAACTGTCCGCGAACTTTCTGCACCCAAGCTGCTGTCTGGGATGATTTGGGCGATCGCAGGGAAAGGACACAGCAGTAAGAATGCAAAAAATAGGGCGGAAGATGGGCGCTGCATCTTTGAAGTCTGGTTAATTTAATATTAGAAAAATAGCGAGGGATTAGCTAAAACTTGAAGAGTACCTATCGAGGTACGCAAACACCCGTCGATTTCGGACGGAGAAGAGATGCACCACCATGTGAATTATAGGCTACCAGGGTTACTTGTCCTCGATCGTCCATTACCCAACCTTGAGCGGGAATAATTTCTGTTGGCGGAATTTCTATGGATACTCTTTCGCCTTCTACTTGCTGACTTTCACCTACGGCGGGTTCCACCCACGACAACGGTTCATCTGCGCTGCTGAGAACATCGTGAGGACTCGGTGGCAATCCCCCCCGCCCAGTCACAATAAACTCGTTCTCGGCCCCTTGGATGCAGGGATTTGTCGCAATTAACGCAGCCGGATTGACCACATTTTGGGGCAGTTCAACTAAACCTTGAACGGGATTCACTCCAACAGAACTAAATGTTACTGCCCCTTGCAAAGCCGGGCCACCACTTTGGGAAATCGCCGCGATGTCGCTGCTAGGAATTAGAGAAGTAGGACTTACTTGCAACGCTGCAAATTCGGCGTCACTGAGCCCCAACCTGTTTCTGACTTGTTCGCGGCTTGCTGCTGTAAAACCGAAGACATTGGGGACATCGATATTTACGCGGCCGCCGCCTGCTGTGCGGGCGTTGGCTGTGATGTCGCTGTTTTCTTGCGGGATGGCGACAAGAATCTCACTGTTGATGTTGATATTGCCGCCGTCTGAAGTGCCTGCATCGGTGGTAATTCGGCTGTTGCGGCGCAACTGGATGTCTCGCGCTTGCAGGTTAATATTTGCTCCTGTACCGGATACAGTCGTACCGTCAATCATCGCTTTGTTATCAAGAGCGATCGAATTTGCGACAATATTGATATTACCAGCGCGTCCGGTTCCGGTAGCCTGCACTGTCACTGTAGCGCCATCTCGGACAATTAGTCGATCGGCATTTAGATTCAACGAACCGGCATTTGCCGTCGCCTGGGAATTAGTACCAAATATCTTGCCCACCGAAGCATCAATTGTACTGACAAACAGACCGTTATTTCCGCTGCCGCCGACCTCGATGCGATCGGCATTAACAGTAATATTCCCCCCATCTCCTACCCCCAAAGAGCTCGTAGAAACTACCGCCCCATCCCGCACGGTTAGGCTTGGCGTATCAATGCGAATTTCCCCGCCCGGACTAGAGCTCAAAGTTCCAGAACTCAGCGCACTAGCACTCTGAATTCCGCTGCTCAAAAGTTGAGAAATACCTGAAATTTCTACTGATTCAGTAGCCGTAACTGTTAAATTTCCAGCAGGCCCCCCATCCTGAGAAAACAAAAACCTGCCAATTAACACACCCGTTCCTACTGTAAACGCAGAACCTCCAGAGAGAGTCAACCGCTTGGTATCGACGTTAATATTCCCCGCCCTTCCGTTAGAGCCGATACTCAGGGTGCTAATTCCGGTTGACACAACTGTTGTCGGGCCGGTGTTAGACAATTCTACTGATTCAGCAGCTTTAATGTTGATATTCCCCGACGGGCCGCTGCTGTAGCTTGTGCTACCCAGAATAGAACCGTCGCGCATAATTAATTTCCCCACATCAACACTAATACTTCCTCCCGCACCGCTACTTTCTTTAGCTGTCCCGTTGTTAATTCCAGAACCCACCATCTCAAAAGTATTGGCACGAATGATTAAATTTCCGCCATTTCCACCGCCAAAAGTGATACCGCTACCTACTACCCCATTGTTGAAGAGCAGGCGGCCGGTGTCGATCGTAATATTCCCCCCCGAACCAGCACCAGCACTAGCATTAAACAGGACGAACAGCGGGTCAAACGGGTCTGTGGTTCCCGATACCAAATATTTAATTGCAAGCTGTTGATATCCCTCAACTCCCAGCCCGCTCATTTCTACTGAATCAGCAGCGCGGAAGTTGATATTACCTCCTGCACCATCTCCTAGAGTCAGGGTAGAAAATTGCGTGCCGTTTTCCACCCGCAACTTTTGAGCGCTGATCTCGATACCTCTACCATCAATTTTTCCCAGCGTCAGCGCATAAATTCGCGCCCCGCTGAGGGCGACATTTCCACCTTTTAACTCTATTCTGCCGCCACCAATTCCGCTGGTGTTGATAAGCGTTCCATCGGATATTTGAATATTGCCGAAGTTTTGAATATTGTCATAATTTAAAGCTAAATTCCCCTGCTGAGCCACAGGAGGAGTCAGTGCAAAATTAACTAAACCGGGACTGGTGGCGCTACCCAGTAAAATTTGTCCGCCGCTGGCGGTTAAATTGCCGCCTTGCAGTTGGATGTCGCCACCAATCAGTGCTAAAGTTTGACCGTGATCTACTGCTAAACCAACTCGATCGCTAATCGGGATTGGCACAGCAGAGGCTGGGAGATTTACCTTGCCTACAGCCGTCGATTGATTGACAATTGCACCCGGATTGTCTCTAAATCTTAAACCAACGGGAATATTAACTGTTAACAGCGGGGATGTTTGCGGGTTGGTGCTGCTGAATTCAAAGCCGTTATTAAACGCAATACTGTCAGCAGTTGAACCGATAAAGGAGCCGCGCAAATCTAACCGCGCATTCGGACCGAATATAATTCCTTTCGGATTAATTAAAAATAAGTTGCCGTTGCCTAAAACTCCCAGAGTTCCTAAAATATTTGAAGGGTTGCCGCCCGTAACGCGGGTGAATATGTTGGTAATTCCGCTGGGATTTTCAAAATAAGCTCCCCGCCCTTCACGGATGTTAAATTCGCGCAAGCTGTGAAATAGGTTAACGCCACGAGTTGCACCGCCAGTGATTCTATCTGAGGGTAAGTTGTTGATAGTATCGGGAACTGTCCGCGAACTTTCCGGGCCCAGGGTATTATCGGGAATGATTTGGGCGAAGGTTTTCGAGGGAAATAGCAATAAGAAAACAAAAAGTAGGCCGGAAGACAGGCGAGACATAGCTTAAATCCTGTTATATAAATAATATCGTTTCCGGTTCCATCAGAATTATATATTTGGATTATATCAGTGCGATCGCCCCCGTGTTCGATTGACTCTCTTTTACCCCTAAAGGGGACTTTTCCCCAATATAATAAAGATAGCTTTTTTCAGTGTGACGGCTGAGGAAATCTGTTTGTGTTTAAATATGTGTGTAGAATATGCGTCCGCTCATTCATACTAGATGGTAGACACCTTCAATCTTAGGAGCCGTCTATGTTACTACAAGAAGTCAAGGAGCTGGTTTTCCAACTGCCACCGAGCGATCGCCTTGCGTTACTCAGCGCCATCATTGAGTCCTTACAAGATCAGCCAGTTGCCAGGGCCGATCGTTCTGGTGCGATTGAGCGGATGCGAGGCTTGCTAAAGACAGACCAACCCGCACCGACAGATGAGGACGTGGCTGCAATGTTGGAAGCGCGGCGGGTGGAGAAGTATCTTTAGTGAGAGTTTTAATTGATACCAACATTGTCCTAGATTTTCTGTTGCAGCGAGAGCCATTTTTTCAAGATGCGGAGTTGTTGTTTCAAGCGATCGATGCTGGGCAAATAATCGGTTATGTTACAGCGACAACGCTCACGGATATTTTCTACATTTCTCGCAAACATACTCGCAGCGTTGAGCAAGCACGGCAAGCGGTTTTAGAAACGCTGACTGCTATGGTCATTTGTCCTATTGATCGAGCGGTTTTGGAATCAGCTTTCAACTCTGGTTTGGTTGATTTTGAAGATGCTGTTCAAATTTTTGGTGCAGTTGCTCAAGGGTTAGATCCGATTCTGACCCGTGATAATAAAGGTTTCTTGAGTTCGCCTATACCTGTTTTATCCATTCAAGAGTTGTTGCAGCAGTTAGGGACGTAGAATAAGGGTTAAATCGTATTAAAAACAAGATTGACAACCTTGCCAGATCTGCAGCCATAGGCTAAGATTTGGCAAAGGTTGAGAACACAATGACGATAATTCCAACTATGAACTACCGAAATCACATCACGATCGAATCAAATAAACGCGGTGGTAAACCTTGTGTACGCGACTTGCGAATTACGGTTTATGAAGTGCTGGAGTACCTAGCTTCCGAGATGACAGAAGCAGAAATTCAAGAGCGATTTCCCCGATCTGACGCGAGAATATTTAAAAGCCTGCATAGCTTATGCTGCTGACCGTGAGCGTCGGTTTATGAACCCGACCTTATCCGCATGAAATTACTTTTATATATTAGGCGTTAATTTTAATCTTTGGACTCTTCATGAAAATCTTAACGAAATCTATTCTCTTCATTTTGCTATTTACAAATCCGGTGCTAGCTAACGAGCTAAACAAAGCTGAAAAAGTGTTTGCTAACTATCAATCGCTTGAGCGCGCATTTGATCCAGCCGTAGCTGATCTTTACTGCGACACAGCACTGATTCGCAATGTGCGGACTTACCCAGGTGGGAGGCAGCGAACCCTGGAGTTTCCAGCACCGAAATATAAAGACCTAATTCGTGCAGCCATGCCCGTTGCAAAGGCCCGTGGTGACTACAGCACCTACTCTAAAATTGTTTATTCACTTGAAGGCAAGAGTGTACGCATTACTGCTACACGCTACTCTGTTCTGAAAAATTACTCAAGCACAATTTCGCTGCTAGTTGGAAAATGTAACAACGGTCAAACCGGAGTGCTTGAAGAAATTAGCCAGTCGCGGCCTTGACGGCTAACAATTCGTTCAAGCCGACCCCGCAGCGCGGTCGCTTAACTCAGGCGTTATCTGGTAAACACTGCCTGACCTTGGAGATGATTCGGAAGCTCTATCGAGTGTCAAATCAAAGCCCCTAACGCTTTCAATGTCGCTTTTTGAGCATTCGTCAATCCCGTTGCGCCTCGAATATTCATGCCTTCATACAAAACATGACTGATATCAAATCCGTTAGCATCGGAATAGTAAAAGTGTTGGGCGAAGCGAAGCGTAGGGTTCGATCGCGCTCAATCCAACCTAAAATTTAGAAAGCGAAGTAATTAATCCGAAAGTATAGGCCTTTTTCCTGCAAAGTTCGATCGCCCGATCGAGCATTTATCAAAGGAATGCCGTAGTCTAAACGCACATTCAACCGATCGCCCATCTGCCAAACCAGGCCCAAACCCGCACCCAGCAGTTTGTCCGACTCAGGATTCGCCTTTTCCTCCGACTGGTTCCACCCTAGCCCAAAATCGATAAACGGAGCGACTTGCAACAATCCTTGGACTTCCGGGACACGCCAAACCGGAATTCGCACTTCAGCAGATGCGATCGCACCGCTATCAGTTAACAGCAAATCTTGGCGGTATCCGCGCACGCTTTGAACGCCACCGATCCCGATTTGTTCGAGGGAAAGCAGGGGGCGATCGGCTAATTGAATGTCAGAACGCACAATCAGCAAAGTTTCTGGCGCTAGGAGGCGCACGTACTGGGCTTGTCCGCGCCACGCCAGAAAGCGGCTGTCGGGTCCGCTATCGTTCGCAGTAGCGCCGAACAGATTAGTGCCGAGGGAGAATTGCGATCGCGCCGCGAACACTTGGCTGGAACTCCGCTGCACGTATTCTTGAAAAAAGCGCACGGCCGAAACCCGGGTTTCGCCGCGATCGTTTGCTCCCGCCGACAGCGCAAATCTTTCCCCTGACAGGAATGTATCGCTTTCTTGCCGCGAAAAACTCAGTCCCAAAGCCAAAGTGCGATCGGGCTTTTCGACAATCGGCTGGCGGTAAGTTAACTCGTAAGTCCGCGATTTCCCTTCGATGTTGGCAGCATCAAACGGTTCCTCGATGATGTTGGTGCTAGCAGCACTCGCAGCGAACCCAATCGTGCCGTTGCGCGCGTTGACGGGGACTGTGTAGCTGCCGTTGAATTCGTTGCTGCCGTTGGTGTTAGCATAAGATACCTCTAATCCGTCGCCCAAACCGAGCAAATTTGCTTGATTGATGCGAACACCGCGCCGAAAACTGCCGACGCTGGGCGATCGGTTGTTGTCTGCGAACACTTCACCGTTAAAGCTGTCTGCTTCTTTTACCCGCACTTCCAAACGGCTGTTTTCCGGGCGGCTTCCGGCTTGAAGTTCGGCGGAAATATTGGCAATTAAGGGGTCGAGTTGCAGTAGTTGCAAGGCTTCCAGCAGGCGAGATCGATTGAGGGGCCGTCTGGTAGCGCGCTCAAGGCGCGATCGCACGTAATTTGAATTTAAGCGCCTGTTTCCAGTAATCACAATTTCATCTAATCCGCCTTCTACAATCCGAATTTTCACCACTCCTCCGTCTCTCGGAAAGCTTTGGTTGGCGAGAATTACAGCGCCAGAATTGATGTATCCTGCGGCTACATATTTTTGAGTGACGGCTGCTTCGGCTGCGATCAGTTCCGCAAAGGTGATTTCGCGCCCCGCAAACTGTTGCGTAACTTCTGCGAGTTCGCGATCGCTAAAAGCCGTGTTGCCCTCAAACTCAAAGCCAGCGACCTTAATTGTACCCGGAATCCCCGGTCTAATTTCGCTTTCAACGGGTGTTGGCTGGGTGGGTTGGAGGGGAGACGGCGCAGGCGGTTGCGGCGGTTCAGGAGCTGGTAATTCGGGTTCTCGCGGCAAAATTGGGTTGGGCAGTTGGACCAGATGCGAGGGTCGATCGATACCTAAATCAATTTTTTCTCGGTCAATATTTTCTTCTAGTTTTTGATCGGAGTTAAAAAGCTCGGTTTCTTGAGTTTTTGTGCTGAAAGTGCGATCGGCAGAATTGGCCGCTTCCGACTCTAAGTTGGGGATTTCCGCAGGTGGGGATAAGGGTTGAGTTGCCCCCAAAGCCGATCGTTCTGACTCAGCGGGTAACTGCGTTTCCTCGTAAGAAGCTGGTAAGCCTTCACGGAGGCCGATCTCGGTGTCGTTAGGGGCTAAAGCTCGATCGCCTCCGCTGCTGACTGCTGCCAAATCCTTAACATTTGAGGTCAAAATTTCAACGGTGCTAGCGGATGTTTTCGCTGGTTTTCCCAGCCAAACTAACCCAAAAATTCCAGCGAGGAAAAATAGTTTTTGTGAGCGACAAGCCATAGGATATAATTATTATCTCGCTTAAGTGGGGGAAAATATTTTCAGGAAGTGAGCACCCTCAAGTAAAAATCAATCTTAACAGCAAAAAGGAAACAGCCGACGCAGCCAACAGTTTCGGCGACGCTACAAACCAAAAGGTCGATCGACGGCTGTTCATTTCCCAACACTTACGCACCAACCGGATTCTTATCCGAAAAAATATCGTGTAAGTCTCTCGTAAACGGTAAAAAAAACAAATTTTTTTTGTTGCAAAACCTACGCTTTCATGCTAACGCAGCGACCAGAACATTCCTGCACGCCAGGGTAAACCAGAAACCGGGTTGTGTCCAAAAAGACGCGCTACAACTGAGATAGGGCACCCTTCTCAATAATCTTTTTATGAACAGGCAAGATGCCTGTTCCACAAGAGATAAATTTTATTGTGAAACAGGCATCTTGCCTGTTCTTAATAATAGTGCAAGATGTGAGTTACAACCCGCAGAGCCACTAAAAAACCCAGTTTCTTTGATTTTGGTGCATCATACCAAATCCGACTTTAATACCCCCTTGATTATTGAGTCCGCGTCTACCCACCTCCTGTGCGTAGACGCCGTTTCAACCGCCAAGCCTGATAAAGGGGGATTGTAACTTTGAATTATGCAGAGCGGCCTGCACCAGCCGCAGCACCCATTTGAGCGCCGTCAGTCAATCCCACCAACTTAGCGCTCAACTCCCACATCCGCTCGCCTTTTTCATCATCGCGGGCCTGCGGAGAAACCTTTTGCACAAAAGACTTGCCATCTTTTTTCTGGCGGTTCCCCCAACTCCAATAAGCCCCAGATTGCTTGTATTCGGGATCGGCAACCACCATCGCCAGCCTTTCCCCCGCCAACTCCTGCGACACGTAACCCCCGGTGATATTCTTCTGAAACAGCGGGAACAGCTTCTGAAACAAAGGATAGTGGTTGCGGAACAGCGGCGTATCCGCAACGCATCCCGGATACAGCGAAGTGAAAGTAATCCCCGTGGATTCGTGAAAGCGGCGGTGCAATTCCCGCATCGTCAGCACGTTGCAAACTTTGCTATCTTTGTAAGCCTTGACCGGTTCAAACTTCTTGCCATCAACCATCGAAATCGGGTCTTTGAAACCCGCTTCAAAACCCTCAAACTGGCCCAAATCCGGGCGCGGCGGAATCTTCCCGCCCAACTCGTCTGGATTGTGAGTCACGGTTCCCAAAATCACGATTCTTGCATCGGAATAATAGGAAGGCTTCATATTTTCCATCATCAGGTTGCACAGCAGGAAATGACCCAGGTGATTGGTAGTCATCGTTAACTCATAACCCTCCGGGCTCCGCAGCGGTTCCTTAATCAAAGGCATATAAATGGCGGCGTTGCACACTAAAGCGTCCAGAGGCCTGCCGCTGGCCTTAAATGCCCGAGCAAACCGGCGCACGCTCTCCAAATCGCCCAAGTCAATCTCCATGATGGAGAAATTGCCTTCAGGTATGCCCAACTCTCGGGCGGCGTCTCCGGCTTTCCGCACGTCCCGACAGGCCATGACTACGTGCCATCCTTTGTCTGCGAGAGCTTTCGCGCCGTACAAACCGACGCCGGAGGAAGCGCCGGTAATGATAACCGTTGATTTGTGATTTTGTGCCATCTTGTTAAAAGCGCTTCCGCTATTGATTTTTTTCAGGCACTCAAACGCTGAGCTAGCAGCTTGGATGTTTGGAAGTACCCTATGGTTATTAGGATATGGGGAAACGTTCTCGATCTCAACTGGGAGCCTCTCAGTTTTGCAGCCAAGCCCAAAATTGGAGGCAGGAGGCAGGAGGCAGGAGGCAGGAGGCAGAAGAAGTGTTTTTACAAATAGGAGATGCTTGCTCTCAACGGGCGATGAAAATTAAATATGGCTCCAACTCCCAGTCCTATTTTGAGAAATTAACCATAATTTTTTTAGGGGCGGGTTCACCATTATCTATGATGCACATACTCGGTATTTATTGATAAACCCGCCCCAACCAACTCAACTAAGAAATAGTTGCTGGTTCCTGATATCTAGGGAAATCGATATAACCTTCAGGCCCAAAAGAATACCAGACGCCGACTTCGGCAGGCGGATTGAGCGGCCAACCATTAGTAAAACGCTCTACCAAGTCAGGATTGCTGATAAAATCCCGACCAAAAGCTATTAAATCGGCAACTTGGCTGCTCAGGGCCGTTTCAGCCTGTTCTTGAGTATATCCGCAGTTGCCGACGAGGGGCCCTGCAAACACATCGCGAAACTCTCCTATCATCATCGGCGTTCCCAATTCGTGAAAGCCAAATGCTAGACCGTCCACCAAGTGAAGGTAAGCTAAATCATAGGCATTTAACTGCCCTGCGAAATACAGAAAATCTTCGCGATATTCTGGAGAACCCATATCATTGTAAACACCGTTGGGAGAAAGTCTAACTCCCACTCTGTTTGCCGGAAATACTGTGATAATCGCCTCTACAATTTCCTTAAGAAAACGGTAGCGATTTTCAACTGTGCCGCCATAGGAATCAGTGCGGTAATTGGTTTTAGTTTGCAGGAATGTGTCAATGAGATAGCCGTTGGCTGCGTGAATTTCTACACCGTCAAAACCCGCCATTTTTGCGCGTTCGGCCGCCTTGCGATAATCTTCTACAACCAGGGAGATTTCATGGGTTTCTAGAGCGCGGGGAGTTTCGTAGGGTTGTTTGCCTATAGGGGTATGAATGCCTTCTCCGTTTATTTTGATGGCAGAGGCTGCAACTGGCAATTGATTGTTTTCATGAAAACTGCTGTGGGAAGCCCGCCCGGTGTGCCAAAGCTGCATGAAAATCGGTGTTTCGCGGGCATGAACCGCCGTCACAATTTGTTTCCAAGCTTTGCCTTGCTCGTCTGAATAAATACCGGGCGTATTGAGCCAACCATTACCTTGAGTAGAAACTACTGTGGCTTCTGTAACGATCAAACCAGCGGAGGATCGCTGAGTGTAATACTCTGTCATCAAGGCGTTGGGCATCCGGGCTTCACCGGCTCTGGCTCTCGTTAGGGGTGCCATGACAACCCGATTTTTTAAGGGTAAATCTCCGATTTTGAAGGGGCTCAGTAGGAGTGGAGAAGTTGTTTGATTGGTCATAATTTTGGTATTTTTTCAACTGAATAATCTGGGAAATCACATATAGCAACTGCCCGTGTTAGGATGCAAGGCGCAAGACATCCAAGGGTCGCCAAAACGTAAGCAATCAAACTCATCAAACTGTTTACGAATTTGACTTTTTAGCCACGACTCTTCTTTGTTCAATTTTGTTAAACTCTGGAGAGTATGGGGGTAAATATAATAGTCTACACCCTGCTGTTTGAATCCATTCCTGAATCCGACCACTTTTATCAAATGTGAGATTATCTATCACCACTACCTGTGCTGCGACAAGTGTGGGAAGTAAACTTGTTTCTGGCGAGCCAAGGAGTCAGGAGTCAGGCGTCAGGAGAAGAATACCCTGTTTCCTCCTCTGGTGAATACTTCCGAAAGTTTCAATCCCTGATAGGGTTTTAGGTTGTTTCCGGCTGTTGGGGGTTCGCGGTTGCCGGGTCGATTCAATTCGTTTCAATCCCTGATAGGGTTTTAGGTTGTTTCCGGCGTTGCAGAGCTAGGCTGGGCGATCGCAGAAGCTGTTTCAATCCCTGATAGGGTTTTATGTTGTTTCCGGCTGTTGGGGAGCAAAACTCCCACCTCCTTACTAAAGAACTGGAACTGTTTCAATCCCTGATAGGGTTTTAGGTTGTTTCCGGCGTGTAGCAACCAATATCAAACATGAACAACACAGTTTCAATCCCTGATAGGGTTTTAGGTTGTTTCCGGCCTGACGATCCGATCGCTAGTTACGCTGCTCTCAAGTTTCAATCCCTGATAGGGTTTTAGGTTGTTTCCGGCTCGGCGAGACTGGGTAGAGTTGCAGTGGTGGAATAAGTTTCAATCCCTGATAGGGTTTTAGGTTGTTTCCGGCAACTCGATCGGCTTCTTTTAAGGCTTCAATTAATGTTTCAATCCCTGATAGGGTTTTAGGTTGTTTCCGGCCCGTCCACTGTTTTAGATCCGAGTTGTCAACTACAAGTTTCAATCCCTGATAGGGTTTTAGGTTGTTTCCGGCTCATGACAATTGAGAAAAAAGGCTTCTCTCCTTCGTTTCAATCCCTGATAGGGTTTTAGGTTGTTTCCGGCAAAAATGGCCTTGGGGCAGAATGCTTATTTCGCTATCGCGTTTCAATCCCTGATAGGGTTTTAGGTTGTTTCCGGCCTAACATCGATCGCCTCCGCTACAACTTCAACACTGGTTTCAATCCCTGATAGGCTTTTAGGTTGTTTCCGGCAGGTGTTCCCGTGGGGATTTCGATTCCGTAGGGTAATCCGTTTCAATCCCTGATAGGGTTTTAGGTTGTTTCCGGCTGATTCCCTGCCACTGCCAATACTCGATCGCCTTCTTGTTTCAATCCCTGATAGGGTTTTAGGTTGTTTCCGGCGGCTACTGTTGCGGCAATGCCCGCCGATGCAACGGGTTTCAATCCCTGATAGGGTTTTAGGTTGTTTCCGGCGCAATCTCAGAAACTACACTCGGCGGCAGGGCGGGTTTCAATCCCTGATAGGGTTTTAGGTTGTTTCCGGCCGGAGTGCGGACGTTGTACTTCCGCTCGTTGGGTGTGTTTCAATCCCTGATAGGGTTTTAGGTTGTTTCCGGCTCTGCCGATTATGCCGTTAATATCGGCATCGCCGTTTCAATCCCTGATAGGGTTTTAGGTTGTTTCCGGCCAGGCTATAGAAAATTTATTAGCCTGTCGCCTAACTCGTTTCAATCCCTGATAGGGTTTTAGGTTGTTTCCGGCCTTATACGCGCATCAACAATTAGTTAAGAGGCAACATGAAGTTTCAATCCCTGATAGGGTTTTAGGTTGTTTCCGGCATGGTGTCCCCACCGTTGATATTCCAGTCATATCCGTTAGTTTCAATCCCTGATAGGGTTTTAGGTTGTTTCCGGCATAGTCAGGGTATGGTCTAAGATGAGACGGGAGGCCGGAAGTTTCAATCCCTGATAGGGTTTTAGGTTGTTTCCGGCATTGAATATTTCCAAGGACTAGAATCTGCCAACAACGTTTCAATCCCTGATAGGGTTTTAGGTTGTTTCCGGCAGTTGGCGGATTAACCCGCTTGAGGCGATTTTTGTTTCAATCCCTGATAGGGTTTTAGGTTGTTTCCGGCTCCTTTTCACAGAAGAAGAATGGGTCATAATCTAAAGTTTCAATCCCTGATAGGGTTTTAGGTTGTTTCCGGCTTGCAAAACACTGAGGTAGAAATTCCGATAATTCGTTTCAATCCCTGATAGGGTTTTAGGTTGTTTCCGGCACAATTCTTCAAGGGTTTTGTTGATTGACATTAGTTTCAATCCCTGATAGGGTTTTAGGTTGTTTCCGGCGTGAAAGAGGAAGAGGTACTCGGAAAGAAGCGAAGTTTCAATCCCTGATAGGGTTTTAGGTTGTTTCCGGCAAAGAACAGATTGTCAAAAGTGCGATCGTCGGAGGTTTCAATCCCTGATAGGGTTTTAGGTTGTTTCCGGCAGTTACTGCACCGCCGTCTCTTATACCAGCAAATCTGTTTCAATCCCTGATAGGGTTTTAGGTTGTTTCCGGCAATATGCTGCCAAAAAGTCGAGAAAGAACTCAAAAGTTTCAATCCCTGATAGGGTTTTAGGTTGTTTCCGGCCCATGCTTCTCGCAGGCGTCCATGAGCATCGGCAAGGTTTCAATCCCTGATAGGGTTTTAGGTTGTTTCCGGCATGCCCTTCGTTGGTTTGCCGTTGCAGATACATATCGCCAGGTTTCAATCCCTGATAGGGTTTTAGGTTGTTTCCGGCGCCGTATTTTTACGGGTTCGTGGTACATCTCCTCAGTTTCAATCCCTGATAGGGTTTTAGGTTGTTTCCGGCCCTTGATATCTCATCTTGGAAGCTAGATGGAGTTTCAATCCCTGATAGGGTTTTAGGTTGTTTCCGGCGTCGAATGTGCATATTAGGCTCTAATTTATCAAACGTTTCAATCCCTGATAGGGTTTTAGGTTGTTTCCGGCTTGCTTTTCCCTACCTCGCAAGATAGAACTTATCGTTTCAATCCCTGATAGGGTTTTAGGTTGTTTCCGGCAGAAAATATTGTACTTAATAAAATAGAAATTATGGTTTCAATCCCTGATAGGGTTTTAGGTTGTTTCCGGCTCAAAGTACCAGTTTCGCTTTGCCTTAATTGTTCTTGTTTCAATCCCTGATAGGGTTTTAGGTTGTTTCCGGCCAAGCACCCAAGAAAAGCGAGTAACTCTGTCCACGTTTCAATCCCTGATAGGGTTTTAGGTTGTTTCCGGCTTAAACTCAATCGGTACGCCGTTAATCAGGCACTTGGGTTTCAATCCCTGATAGGGTTTTAGGTTGTTTCCGGCAAAGGCTTTGACCAGCTTATTTTGGTTAAAGTTTCAATCCCTGATAGGGTTTTAGGTTGTTTCCGGCTTTTCGGTATCTTGCGTAAAGCTTGTGCCGAAAGTTTCAATCCCTGATAGGGTTTTAGGTTGTTTCCGGCTATAAAGAGCGGCTGTGCGATATGCCCGAAGAAGTTTCAATCCCTGATAGGGTTTTAGGTTGTTTCCGGCTCACTTTTCGGTGGGCAAAATTAGTGTTACCGATGTTTCAATCCCTGATAGGGTTTTAGGTTGTTTCCGGCATCTCCATCGCCATCGCCATCGCCAGGCCCGACGACCTGTTTCAATCCCTGATAGGGTTTTAGGTTGTTTCCGGCCGGGATTCTGGCCGTGACCGCGCGTCGTCATGTCGGTTTCAATCCCTGATAGGGTTTTAGGTTGTTTCCGGCCTGAGATTGCCATTCACCCAGGCCAGCACTTGCAAGTTTCAATCCCTGATAGGGTTTTAGGTTGTTTCCGGCTTGTCCTAGTCTCGTATACGGCCTTTTCGAGCGTGGTTTCAATCCCTGATAGGGTTTTAGGTTGTTTCCGGCTCAATCTCATTATTAACCTACCCAATCCCTTTGTTTCAATCCCTGATAGGGTTTTAGGTTGTTTCCGGCTTGAACAATACGAGTTTGGCGGTCAAACTCGGTTTGCCGCTGGGCGGTTTTTTTGTTTCAATCCCTGATAGGGTTTTAGGTTGTTTCCGGCTGTCGAAAGAGTATGGATACATACAGGGTATGTTTCAATCCCTGATAGGGTTTTAGGTTGTTTCCGGCGGAACAAGAGGATAACTCGATTAAACGATTTGTCTGTGTTTCAATCCCTGATAGGGTTTTAGGTTGTTTCCGGCTAACGTGCCCTGGCATCCAAATGCTGATGGACTTGCAGTTTCAATCCCTGATAGGGTTTTAGGTTGTTTCCGGCCAAGCGTTTGAAGAACCTATTAAAAAATCTTTGGTTTCAATCCCTGATAGGGTTTTAGGTTGTTTCCGGCTAATATTGGCTGCAACCGCATTAGTAAGCCCAAGTTTCAATCCCTGATAGGGTTTTAGGTTGTTTCCGGCTTTTTGTGTCTATCACTTCTTTGTGCCGCAATTGTTTCAATCCCTGATAGGGTTTTAGGTTGTTTCCGGCACAATGAAACAAATTACACAAAAACGGCTCATTGTTTCAATCCCTGATAGGGTTTTAGGTTGTTTCCGGCGTTATCTAATGTCGGCGGCTCCTCCGATTTTGGGTTTCAATCCCTGATAGGGTTTTAGGTTGTTTCCGGCGAATGTTTACGCGGTACTTGGCGGGCATACCGGGAGTTTCAATCCCTGATAGGGTTTTAGGTTGTTTCCGGCGCGCAAAGGAGCGCCGTTCAAATTGTAGTTAACACCCTTGTTTCAATCCCTGATAGGGTTTTAGGTTGTTTCCGGCCTTTGACATGACAACGCGCGGCCACGGACAGGTTTCAATCCCTGATAGGGTTTTAGGTTGTTTCCGGCCGGCCCAAATAGATTGTCCGTCGATGTCGTGCTCAAGTTTCAATCCCTGATAGGGTTTTAGGTTGTTTCCGGCCAGCCACTTACGGCCTTTCCCCGACTTTGATGCAGTTTCAATCCCTGATAGGGTTTTAGGTTGTTTCCGGCCATGGAATAGCCAGGGAAACTGTGCGCGGTCATACTCAAGTTTCAATCCCTGATAGGGTTTTAGGTTGTTTCCGGCAATAAAAGAATCACCCGACTAAATGATTTGTCGGTGTTTCAATCCCTGATAGGGTTTTAGGTTGTTTCCGGCCAGACTTCCCCGATGGCGTAACGGCCACCCAGATTGCAGTTTCAATCCCTGATAGGGTTTTAGGTTGTTTCCGGCCCCCTCCGCTGCCAGTTCTTCCGAGGATTTTTCTTGTTTCAATCCCTGATAGGGTTTTAGGTTGTTTCCGGCTTTTTCCTACTATCAGATTTATAATAAGCATCTAAGTTTCAATCCCTGATAGGGTTTTAGGTTGTTTCCGGCGCACACCTAATTTTTTAAGCTTTTGGGAAATGTGCTGTTTCAATCCCTGATAGGGTTTTAGGTTGTTTCCGGCATTAATGATAATTGACCATACGGGGTTTATGTTAGAATTAACGTTTCAATCCCTGATAGGGTTTTAGGTTGTTTCCGGCAAAAGATATTGCCGACGCCCAGGGCGACCACTAGTTTCAATCCCTGATAGGGTTTTAGGTTGTTTCCGGCGATTTATTTTTGTTGTTTTACCGGGTGTCACTCGTTTCAATCCCTGATAGGGTTTTAGGTTGTTTCCGGCTAAAATCCTTACCAGCAAGGCGTTACAGCTCTTGTTTCAATCCCTGATAGGGTTTTAGGTTGTTTCCGGCTCAAATTTTGAGGTTTGGAACAATAAATCTTCTTATAAGTTTCAATCCCTGATAGGGTTTTAGGTTGTTTCCGGCCCAATATCCGAAAGAGTTGTCGAAGCTGAGAGCTTGTTTCAATCCCTGATAGGGTTTTAGGTTGTTTCCGGCCATATCCCCGGAGCAATTCCAACACGAACACTCAGAAGTTTCAATCCCTGATAGGGTTTTAGGTTGTTTCCGGCGGCGGGGGGATTTAGATAATAAGGCTTTCTTATATGGTTTCAATCCCTGATAGGGTTTTAGGTTGTTTCCGGCGCTAGCCTTGGCAATTTACGGCTGGGACTATCAAGTTTCAATCCCTGATAGGGTTTTAGGTTGTTTCCGGCTCTTTTAGAAACTTGCAAGTATACGGTCAAGCCCGATGTTTCAATCCCTGATAGGGTTTTAGGTTGTTTCCGGCTTTTCTTCAAATAATTAGTTGCCAGAACTTCACTCAGTTTCAATCCCTGATAGGGTTTTAGGTTGTTTCCGGCTTTTTTTCATTTTGAACCATCGTTTAAACCTCGCTGTTTCAATCCCTGATAGGGTTTTAGGTTGTTTCCGGCGCAAGCGGCTACAACAGGAATATTATTAAATTGAGAAGTTTCAATCCCTGATAGGGTTTTAGGTTGTTTCCGGCATGGAATAGGGTCAAAAGGGACATCCTGAGTAGGGTTTCAATCCCTGATAGGGTTTTAGGTTGTTTCCGGCAACCAATCATCACCCATCATTACCAATCCATCCTCACGTTTCAATCCCTGATAGGGTTTTAGGTTGTTTCCGGCTCGACTATTCTTTCAATGCTACCAATGGGCCCCGGAGAGTTTCAATCCCTGATAGGGTTTTAGGTTGTTTCCGGCCTAAATCTCTTTCAGCTTCGCAGCTACGTATGTCGCGCTTGTTTCAATCCCTGATAGGGTTTTAGGTTGTTTCCGGCCAAAATTAATTTTGAGCACTCCCTTGGTGGTGTTTGTTTCAATCCCTGATAGGGTTTTAGGTTGTTTCCGGCTGTAACCGTAGGGGTTGTGCCTTCTCTAAGGAAGTTTCAATCCCTGATAGGGTTTTAGGTTGTTTCCGGCGCGATTTGCCACAGGTGAAACAACTATTTTATGTGTTTCAATCCCTGATAGGGTTTTAGGTTGTTTCCGGCAATAGCAGCAGAATACGGAGAAAAAGGCGCTGCCGGGTTTCAATCCCTGATAGGGTTTTAGGTTGTTTCCGGCTCCTGCGGGTTTCAATACAAATAGTCAATTTCCAATGTTTCAATCCCTGATAGGGTTTTAGGTTGTTTCCGGCTGCAGTTAATTTAAACTCTCAAATACCTTTTCAAGTTGTTTCAATCCCTGATAGGGTTTTAGGTTGTTTCCGGCAAATTGGATCATAGCTCAACAGTAACTAAGTGTAGTTTCAATCCCTGATAGGGTTTTAGGTTGTTTCCGGCCAAATTCAGAAGGAGACGCCCACATAGTTTGCAACCAGTTTCAATCCCTGATAGGGTTTTAGGTTGTTTCCGGCGGCGTTCCCGGTCAGTCCTGGTCTGACAAAATGTGGCGTTTCAATCCCTGATAGGGTTTTAGGTTGTTTCCGGCCGCCGGGGTCTGGGAGGCTTGAAATATAAGGTTTTCAAGGTTCAGTTGCGTCTGACTGCGATCAATATACCGTTTCAGCGATCGCCCCGTCAAGGGGACAAAATTCAAATAGACCTCAAACTCTCTCCATGTAAAGCTTTCAGCATTTGCGTCTGACCCGCATGAGGTACAAACCACCGCAAACCCAGTCCTGGTAAAGCTCTGGGCTATTAAAATTCCCCCCCTCCGTTCTACACCTACAGCCAGACGCAAAATCAGACCATAAAGATCGTAGTATCGATCGGTGCCCGGCCGCCAATCCGCTCGATCTTGCCCTGACAGCAAGCACACAAAGAATGAAACAGGATACTGTCTTCTTCTGACTTAATCACCCTATTCAGACGTTGGCGCATCCGGGCATACTCAGTATCCGTCACCTCGCAATGAAACACCGAATACTGCTTCCATTCCCCATAAGACTTGAGAATCTGGTGAATCTTAGTGCGGCGCTTGTCCTCTGATATATCGTAGCAAACCAAAACAAACATAACTTTATTGCCCTCCCTATTTCAGAACCAAAGGCGGATACTTATCAACTTCACCCATCAAATACTTAGCCATCAGCCGCCCTTGAATTTCAAAAGCTTCTTGATAAGTACACAACTTTTCCATCACTGGATGCTTGAACTTTGACTGTTTCTTTTGTTCGTAAAGTCGCAAAAAATTGTGCAGCGCTTCTTTTGTCAAAGAAACCGCGCCGCTCAACGCTTCTGCCGTAAAATCATTAGGGGAAACTTTCTGCAAATTGATCGCCGTCAACACTACAGCATCAACTACCAAAGGTCGAAATTCTTCCATCAAATCCAGCGCTAAGGAAGGACGCCCATAGCGCTCAAAATGCAAATATCCCAAATACGGATCGAATCCCACAATATTCACTGCACTTTGAACATCGTGCCGCAGCAGAGAATATCCCAAACTTAACAGAGAATTTACCGGATCTGTAGGCGGACGGCGGCGGCGAACTTCAAAGCTAAAATCCGGCACGCGAATCAGCCGATTGAAGCAGCCAAAATAAGTCGCACTACCCGCCCCCTCTAATCCTCGCAGAGAATTAATATTGGAAGTTTTATCAATAGACGCGATGACTTTTTTCAATTGGGCGATGGGCTTTTCCAAATCCTGGGGAGAATATTTACGCTGACATTCTAACAAAGTATTGCGGTAATTCTTGAGCTTTCCCCGTACAAACCCCCTAACTAAATGCACCGCCTGTTCCGATTCCCCAGCCGCTTGCCACTGAGCTTTTCGCACAAAGATATTTTTCGTCATCTCCGGTTCCAACCTCCCCAAATAACGTCCGTTTACTGTCAAAAAACTCAAAGGAATGTGACGTTCCAACAGTTCCACAACTACAGCCGGCGAAACTGTAGCGCGTCCCAATGCAACAACCCCATCAATCTTAATTAATGGCACGTCCAAGAGATTTTTTTTGTCAGCTTTAACCGTCAGACGTTCATCCACTTTGCCAATAAAAGCATCTTCTTGAGTAATGTAAACTGTTCCCATTGTGAATTCTCCTATTTGCAGGTTAACTTGCTTCTTGATAGCGGTTGACTTTGGCCGCAGCTTGGGGCAGACATTGGGGAAAAAGACTGCATCCCTTACACCGAGAGGTGTAAACTGGTAAAGGGATATTTCCCGATCGCCAAAGAGCACCGACTTTTTCAATAGTTGCGATCGCATCCTGTCTCAAACCCTCAGAAATCTCGACTAATTGCCGCTGATGCGACTGCGCGTAATACACATATCCAGTCGCAATAGTTTTCCCAGTCATCTCCTCTAAACAAAGCGCTTGGGCGCAAACCTGCAACTCATCGTTATCCCATTCCCCCTTCCGGCCGCGCTTGTATTCCACCGGATAAATCTCACCCTCAGCCGACTCAATCAAATCCGATTTCCCAATCAGTTTGTAGCGTTCTGATTTCAGCCAAATCGCCCGAACCTGCCAAGTTTCATCGCGATTAATCTCGCCCATCGTGTGAACGCGATCGTGCAAACTCGTCCCTTCAATGGTATACTGATTATCGGTGAATTCTCCCGCGCAAGACATTCGCCAACAGCGGTGAGGACAGTAAGAATACTGGTTGAGAGATGCGATCGAAATGTAATCAAAATCGTTCATAATTTTGAGGATTTGTAGGAGATTAGTAATTGGAATTAGCAACAGGCAAGATGCCTGTTCCACAAGAGTTTAGTGTTATTGTGGGGTGGGCATCTTGCCCGCCCTGGAAATCCGGCATCTTGCCCGCCCTCAAAATCCGTTTAATTCTTATTAACAACAATCCGCCGAGTCATTCCCATCCCCATCGGAGTTTTCCTCCCCACCCCGCAGTAAACAGCAAAATCAGCCAAAGCGTTAATTTGCTTAATCACTAAAGGCTCCACCTCTCCCAAAATCCGATAACTAACCTCCCCAACCATGCCGACAAAATCGCTTTGATAGTTAGTCAATCTTTCACTTCGGATATTGACAAATGTCGAAAAAAGTGCATCGAATGACTGATCGGGAATTGCGATCGGGCTGTACTTATTCCACCGACTGAGGAGACTATTAAAAACGCAGTCTCTAGTAGGAATCACCGAATCAAATTTTCCCTGTCGAAAGGTAGTAGGAGTCGCAAAACTGAAGGCAATTAAGCGATTAGTTTCGGAAGCGCGATCGTACAATTGAGAGTAATCGCAAGCATTAGCCCAAGGCTGATCTACTTGGGGCGTTCCCAGAATCTTAGTAATCATCAAATCGGCGGGCCCCAGATGCCACGGCTTCGAGGGATTGAGATTCAGCCAAAGATTAGTTAATTTGCCGAATAGAGTGTCATCAAGCAGAGTAATCCGCCACCAACAGAGGGTATGTTCTGGAATCGATTGTGTGTGTTCCCATTGCAGGAAATGGTGTTTTTTGAATGGGCATTTTTTTGTTTGCAAAGGGCTGAGGGTGAAGGATTTTTGGGCGGTGGCATCGTGGAGGCGATCGCCGAGTTTTTTGTCAACGGAGCTCACGAGGGTCAGGAAGAGGGCGTGCAGGTGTCTTCCGGTGAGGTATCCGGGGGAAATTGGGGCCAGGGGGAGGATGTTGAGGACTAGGCTGTGCGGCATATTTGGTTAATGGTTAAAAGAGGTTTGAATTAGCCGAGAGGTTTTCCCTGGTTTCTCGTTTTCTCATTTCTCATTTCTCGTTCCCAGGTAAAACCTGGGAACGCATTTCTAGGGAATCTTCCTCCTATTAATCAGCCCGAAAGCGGTATTCCATACACGCCGGAATTTTGAGTTTGTCAAAGTCGTAATATCGCCCTAGCATTTTGACATTTTGGATGAGGCTAACCGGAGGCATATTAACCACATCATAGCTAATCACTTGATGGGAAAACATCACGTCTAAAGGGTTGAGAAGATAGGGAAAGATGAAGTCTGTTTCTGAGGGCGATCGCTTCACTTCCTTCTGTTCTACGATTTCGACTGCTGCTTTGCTCATCCACTTTCCCAGACGAATCCATTTCGCTAGTTTCAGAGACTTCTGTGAGATTAGGAAAAACTCAAATTTGCTTTCTGGTGCAATTTCTTTAGTTCTCCCAAAACTAGGGATATTTTTCTGGGTTTTTTCCATCTCAACGTGATAGTTGTTATTGGCGTATTTCCACGTGTTGAGGGTGGAGGAGTGAGAGATCGATCGCGCCGGAGTAACATAAATACCCTGTCGGTTGAGCGCCATTAAATGCTGCTCGTATTTAGGGATTTGTTCTGGACAGAAATAGCGATAGGAATCTTCTTCTGCAACGGTGGTGGAATAGATTTCGCTATCCACCAAACCGAGGGCGTAACAAAGCGCGTAATTGTGAATTACCGGTTCTGTTTCGTAAAGTCTCCCTATCTCGCGAGTTGCAAAATAAAGGCTATCGTGCAACTCGATTTGACAGCGGTAAATAAAAGTCATGGTTGTTACTCTGCTGCTGCTGTAGCTCCTGCCTTACCCTTGATATGCTTCTTCGCGTAAGCTTTAGCCTCGTCATCGGCTTTCTTCAACATTTTTTTGAGTTCATCTTCATTGCCAATAACAGCTTTCACCTCTGTCACTAATGGTGTAAACTTATCCCCAATAAAGTCTTCATGCACGATAAATTCCTCAGACAGTAACGTTTGGATAGCAGCGCTAGCAGCCACAATCACATCATCTTCATTGAGAGGGTTGTTGGAATTAAGTTTATCGTCACCCTGCAATTTGTCGTAAATTGCTTGTGTCCAGCGGAGGTTACTGGTAATTTCGCCGTCGGCAAATACCACGCCAATTAACTCATTTCTGACTCTACCTGTGCGGGTGGTTTGAGCGCCATAGTGCCGCGTTCTGAGGATGTTGTTAAAAACATACAAAAAACTAGCTTCTGTAGGGTCTTTTAGGGTGACAATGCTAGGAAAGAAAATCTGGGGTTTGATGTGGTCTTGCTGATTGATGCGGCTGGTAACTTCCCCAGGTTTGGAACCTGCTTCACCCTTAGATGCCATGGTGCCATTCTCAAAGGGAGCATTGAGGGTAAAAGTCTCGTGAGATTCATCAAAAGCGGTAATTGAAAATGCTGTGTCAACTACTACTTTAGATTTCTCTGAACCAGAGTCACCGATCGCAAATCCGTAGATAATGCAATCAGGATTATTCATGGCAAACTTGACATTATATTCGCAATCTTCAGCCGTCATAAAACCGTAGTTACGCAGCAACTCGCGACCGACCAAACGTTCTGGTGTCGATTGCTTGCGCTTAAACATGGTAAGGCGACTGATAGGTTTTTGGTCTTGAATTCCTGACCTCACCCGCGCTTTATTCAGTTCTCCGTCGGTTTGAAACAGGGGATAAGATTCCGTCACCCGCACCGTCAGAAAATGAGCATATTTCCCCATTGGTTTGTAGGGAATGTCTCCGTGAAAAAATTTAGAGTTAACTGTTTTCAAGAAAGCCATGATTTGTCTCCTATGTAAAAATGTTAGTTTTGTTGTTTGCGTGTAGCTGATCGAACAAGAGCTTCAGCTCTAATCCTCACCTTCTTCCTGAGATCCGTCAGGAGATTTGTCATCTCGCGCGCGATTTTCCTTGTCATTCTCTAAACGGTAAAGGAATTCGCAGGTATCTCGGATTAGGTTGATTTGGCGGCCGGCTAAACGAGCCCGATCGCCCGCAAAAGACTTTTCAAATACCTCCTCAACAAAGTAGCGAGCAAACTCTAAAATTGCCTCTCGTTCTTCCTCCCGCTTGCTAAAAATCCAGCGCCCTTCAGCAGTAGAAGCGTGAACGCGATCCATGAGCTTTGAAACTTCAGCCGCAACAGCTAACACTAAAGATTCATCTTGAAAACTGCGATCGGCTTCCAGGATAGTTTTAGAAGCAATATCAATCGGTTTCAGCACAGCATTTGCTTTGGGATTATATCGCTTACTTGCACGGTAAAATCTGCGATACAATTCCGTCAATTTTTGCGGGTGGTTTAAACTTGATGCGGTTGTCACAGTCAATCGTTCCTCTTCATGATTATAGTGGGCATAGGAGTCAAAGCAAGGGTAAAAATGATAAGCATAAAGCTTAATTTTTTGAATTGATGCCGTTTCATTTTTCTGTTTGCGAACCCATTGATTTAGGTAGCTAAACACATAAAGCGGGCTGGTTTCAAAATCCTTGGCGAGCTCAGTTAATTTACCCCAGTTTGAGTCATAGCCGGACTTCCCCTGTTTCGCATTAACATCAAGGTGAATCGCATAAGCAGCGGTTAACACATTCAAAGGTGCAGGATAAGATTTGCCGTTTTCTTCCCAACCTTCTAGGATGTAGTCGAGGCGAAAGCGATCGCGCTTCGTCAATACCCTAAAAGCTTGGGGTACACTGTCCAAAAATACGCTTTCTTCAAATTCCGCACCGTCGTTAAAAGGCGGAATTGGCGACTCGGAAACTACGGTCTTGACATCTAGAATCATTGGGAAGACAAATGCTAACCAAGTTGACATTACCCAAGATTCAGTATCAGTGGCATCTCGGCCGGGGGGAAGCGCCATGAAGTAAAATGTTAGGGGCTGATCTTCAGGATAGGAAAGTTTGAATGTGCGGTCTTTTCCTGGTTCGATATTTTCATCGATTAGGAAAGCATCGATACTTTGGTAGCGATCGCGCCCAAAATTCGCTTGCAAATCCTTGCTGATAAAATGATTGCGAATGCTGGTATCAAAGCGGGTTTGGGAAATGCTAGTGTAGGCTTTTTGCAGAAACTTATTTGTCTCTGGGGTGAAGTAGTATGTGGGGTAAAAATAGAGATAGCGATATTTGCCATCTTCAAACTTTTTGCCCACAGCTTGAGTTTGATTCATTAAAATTTGCCTCAGCATCATTTCCAAACCTGCAATACTAGAAATATTGCGTTTGGCGTTAGAACCTCCCAACATTTGTTTGTTAGTGTAAACTTGAGGCGTGAACAAAACGGCTGATTCCATTTGTTCTGTCACCGTGTAAGCTGAATGAGAAATTGAACAGATTAACTGTCTTCCTCTACCCTGTTTCTTAGCGAGTTGGTAGCGTTCCAACTCATCTAAAAATACGTCAGCGGATGCTGTGTCTAATGGTGTATTTCCGGGTAACATGACAACCCGCGTTACCCACAGCCGCAAATCGTCCCAACCGTCGGGCAATTTGTACTGTGAAACAATGGGTTTAATCATTTGGGAAATGTGAGCGATCGCCTGTTCGCAAACCTCCCGCACATCCTCAATGCCTGGGTGATGTTCTAAATACTTTGCTGCTAAATAGTACCATTCGTAAGGAACGCCACCTGTATTACCTTTTAGTTTAAGTTCTTTCAGGCGTTCATTAATCCGTTGAATTTCTCTCAGGGCGGGCAGATACTCGGACAGTTTCCAAAACTTAGCAATTTCATCGACAATATCTAGATCAGGTAGTGCGGGTAGTTTTTTGTCTTTCTTGCGTGCAGTTTCGATGGTATTAACCTGTTCTTCCCAAATCTTGCGACTCACTAAGTCGCCCAGTTCAGCAATCTGGTCAATCCGAATATCGTCGTCAAAATTGAAGTTGTAATCAGCAGACAAAATATCCTGTTTTTGAAACTTTATCAGATTATCGCTGCGACTTTTGGCAACAGAATTTTTCCCTATTTTGAGAATGCGTAAAGTAGCATTTATGGCAACTTGCATTAAATCGGACGCATCAAAAAACAGGTTATAATACTCGGCATATTTCATGCCTTTACCATCTCTCCCAAAGCCTGTTTGTCGCAGTCGCAGTTGTCCGGCGCACAGTTGTTTAATCTTGCTAACTACCCGTTCTGGCAAGTCGGCAATTGAAATAGCAGGAGCATCCGATCGTGCTAGGTAAATTACGCCTGTTGGCAGGTAAAGCAATGGTTCGTAGTAGGTGAGAACGTCGGTATTCAGCGCCGTATGTACTTCCATTAAAGCATTATTGACAACGTTGGTAAGTACGCCCCTATTTTCCGCGATGCTGTGATGAGTGAATTTTAATTGTCCGTCGCTGAGGCTGTGGATTAATTCGTTTAGCCTGGTATTTTCTGCATCTTGGGGATGTTTGATAATAGATGCTAGGGAATCTGCTAAACAGGTTAAGTCTGAGAGACTGCGGAGTGTGCGATCGCGCCAAACTGGATTTAACCCAAATTCGGAAAAATTCCAGTTCGTATCCCAACGCCGCTGAGCGTTGTAAGCAAGGCACAGCAAATCGTCAATGTATTCTCGATAAGTATCTGGATTGTCGGGATTGATGAAGTTATCTATTCCTAGCTGTCGCACTTTTTCATCAATAATTTGACGGTGTTCTTCTAGCGGTAACTTGCGACAATCGTTGGGGACATCTGGGAATTTTTCAAAATCGTGGAGAATGAATCCAGCAATTACTAGCCGCCGTTCTTGTTCTCCCACGCATCGCCGCACGGTGGTGTCGAGCTTTTCTAACCGCTGTTCAATTAAATTAGCGGGAAATAATCCATTTAACAGGTGAGTATTTAGGGACTGATCGCCTGCATTGTCCCGCCTAACATTCTCTTTGCCTTTTTGCCGATCGAGTTCGTCGAAAAATTTGCCGCCTTTGGCTGTCACACCAATGGCCACTCGCAGCAGATTTGGCAGTACGTACTCGGCAAAATCTGCCATGACGCGATCGCCATGATTTTGGCTCTGAATGGCTTCTCGCAAGAGTTTGAGGGTTAGTAAGTCGCGAGTTTGAGGTTCGATTGTGCGATCGGACGTTTCAAAGTTTGACCCTAATTCTTCATCTTGCAACCAGTCATCATCTGGATCATCCGATCGTTCAGAGTTTAAATTAACTGGGATATCAAATAATGAGAGTTGTTGGTACTCTTCGTCGGGTTTTTGACGTTTTTTAGCCATTTTCTGCCTCTAAGGAGTCTATGAAAGAACTCACGTATCTTTTTTTTGACAAAAAAGCTCTACAGGCTCTGATGTAGTTACACTAATCCTGTAGAGCCTAACTATTGAAAATTCGCAAAGTGCTACTATCTAGCGCCTTTGAGATACCTTTTTAGAGCCTCGGAGGATTACTAAAAAGTCATAGACTTCTGCTTTGACCTCCTCTGACTCAAACTCATTTCTGTCCAATGCAGTTTCTAATAAGCTCTGAACTTTTTCCAGCAACTCAAAGGGGTGGCGATTTCTCCCTCGAACTTTCTTTTTGTTTTCCAAAAAAGGTTTCCGGGAATAGGGAATAAATAGCAAAGGCCCTCCCTCACCAGAGCGTTTTGGCTTTGGCATTGTTAATGTCTCCTGTTTAGTTTTTACAGACTGGAAAGACTCACGGCTGCTGACTGCTAACAGCAGCACAAGGGGGGCGTTATACCCCCACCCAAATAAAGTGACGCTAAAAACCGTTCTGTCTAGAGAACAAGAAGGGCTGCGATTACATATCTGTGTTCCTACTCGCGATCGTTGCTCACAGAGCCGCGAAGCTTTCCATTGTCTAAGTCTAAGCGATCTAAACATAGTTGTCATCGTTGCTATATTTATGTACTATGGTGTGGACAGGTAGAAAAAGCTTATTAATTTTTATTGAGAGCTTAACACCCTATTAGGGATTGAAAAAATTGGCTGCGCTCCTAATGGCGTTCGTTCCTCTATCTTTCTACCTGACTTAACCCTCCCTATTAGGGATTGACTTTCTACGCAATCCATATTTCATCCCCCTTGCTCTTGAGCCAGTGGGCCAGCGTATCCACCAACAAAGCCGACTGCCCAAAGGCGATCGAATAAGGTGCAGTCGTATCGTGGAAACTGTACCGATCGCAAATCGGATAAATCTGAAAATGCACTGGCAGTCGCAGGCGTGATCGCATCTCAGCCACCGGATAGCGCAGCACATAACAAACCAATGCTTGCTTTTTCAAACGCTTGTTGATTTCCCCGATCCAATAATTCTCAGGTTGCAAAACCTCAATACCCGTTAAAACCTGAACCTTCCAAGCAGCAGCTTTCTCCTCTAAAATGCCCGAATAAGTAAATTTCCAATTCAGTCTTTCCTCCCGATAACTACACAACTTCAAAAAAGCAAGACTGTGCTTAAATCGACCTTTGGCAATCGGTTGCCCAATCCGTTCAGATGTCTCGTTCAACATTCGCATAAATGCAGCTTCCGTCATCGGTTCGATTTCCAAGTTGCTCAAAATTCCTGGTAAATCGTAAGTTTTAAACCTATCTGCCTCATGGGAATCGGTTAAATCGCAAATGCCGCATTGCAGGGGACTAGAACCTCGAAAACTGCTAGCATCCTCAACGATCGGATTTCCTGTCTTATTTCCCGATCGCTCTTGCCACTCTCTGCCCCACCGTTTAATATCACCTGCTACTTTCCCCAAGCTAGTTTTAAATACTTTTTGGCAAGATTCCTGAAAAGCCTTCTGACTTTCTGCGTACTGCTGTTTAATTGTCTTGTGCCCTAATTCCCAGCAAATTTGAACTGACTGCACCGCACCCCACCGCGAGTAATATCCCTCAAAATTGTTGATTTGGCGATATTGTTCGCGAATTTGTTGATAGAAAAAATGACGGTCATAAATCCCGTTCGATTCTAAAATCGGATCGTTACCTGCAAACAAGCGTTCAACTAAGAAATTAGGGATGAGCGCTATGGCTGTGAAATTGTTAAACTGAATAAACTCTCCATTGCGCTCCGAGCCATCGTGTCGCCCCAACCTTCCCAATCTTTGGATGAAGTTGCCCGCATCGGCGGATTCAAAAATTAGCAAATTGATTTTGAAGTCTACCCCGACATCAATGGTGCTAGTACCGAGAACTAAGTCTGACGAGAGCGATCGCTCTTTTTCCGTCTTTCCCGACAACCCGGTATTTTCGCCAACAATTAAACCGTGAGGCTCGAACAATTCCCGAAAAAATGGTGTCAGCCGCTTGACGGCAGCAATTGAATTCAGGATAATAGCTCCTTTACTCCCCGGATACTTTGTAAAGTGACTCAGGATGAGATTTGCACTGTCTTTCAGCCAAGTTTCAGAAGCTTTTGAAGTTGGTTCTAGGGAAATAAAAGTCAGCTTACTTTCCCTCAATATCTGTCGCCAGCCGTCGCTTTGCAACTGTTCGATTTCAGCAGGGCGATCGGGAAACCGATATTTGCCTGCTTTTAAAGGGTCGATAGTTTGACAGCGAAACCCTGCTGTTTCTAGTCTGTTAATTAATTGAGCGTCTGGAGTTGCTGACAAAAATACAAACTTTTTCCGGCGGTTGGTATGACGAATTAATAACAGGGTATTGGTGACGCTGTTAGTCTGGGGAGTCGCAAGAACCTGAAATTCATCAAAAATGTATAGGTCAAAATCTTTGTCGATGCGACCCCAAAGTTTATCGGGACTATCTTCCGAGCTTAAATAGGCTCCTCGGTGGAGATAGTGCAAGATATCAGGGTTAGTTAATAAAATCTCTGATTGACCTGTGCGGGATGCGATAGCGGCTGCTTTTCTCAATCCTTCATTTTCTGCATAGATTTCTAATTCCGAGCCACTGAGTCGCACCACGCGGGGTTCGTGTTTGGGCTGGAATTGTTCGATATAGTGCTTAAATTGAGTCTCCTGATCTCGCGCCAGTTCATTTGTAGGATACAGCCAGATTGCACAACAAAATATCTGCAATGTTTCTAAAGCAGCGCCTAAACTTTTACCGTCGCCAGTCATCGCCGTATTGATAATGACATCAATATTCGGATCGCGAATTGCTTTTAAAGTTTCGAGTTGATGCCAGGAAAGTGTCCAACCTTCCGGTAATTTGACTCCCTGGGGAATCTCCGCAGCGGGACAGGAGTAAACGGATTTGAGGGTAATCTGGTAGTCGGACATATGCTGAAACTGTGTCCGTAGAAAGTGGATATTCCCCATATTGACACCGACAATAGAGATAATCAACCCTGTACAAAGATAAAGTGTCCGTACATTTATGAGTCGCAAAGGTCAATCGATCACCCTGTCGGTTTCTGAACGAGATAAAGCCCAGTTGGAAGCCTTGGCCGAAGAATTCGGGAAGACGTGGGGCGATCGCCCGAACATATCCAAACTGATAGAAGCGATCGCCCGCCGCCAACTGACGATCGCCCCCAACCACGACTGGCCCCAAACCCGCATCCAAGCCCTAGACCTCGCCCGACAGCAATTGCTTGACTTGGGTAAAATTGATGAAGCGCTGGCAATTGCCCAATTGTTGAGCGATCGCAGCGAACTAACTCTCCCCTTCCGGGCTGAAATCGATCGGTTTTTGAGCAACCCATTACCTACTTGGCGGCAAAAAATCGATAATTTTATCCACAGACACCAACCATTTCGCCTTTCCTATCGAGATGCAGCCGATCGCCTTTGGAGTTACACAGTCTTACACGCTCGGATTGTTCCTATTGAAAAACGACAGTATTTAATGTGCCGCTGCGAAGAATCTGAGGGAAATCAAGACGTACCTGGACTCGAACACAACTGGACGCTGCTGCTCGATCGCATTGAAGATGCTGCGGTGATGTCGGTCGATCGACCTTGGCTGCCGGATCTAGACAGGATTTCCGTAGAGTTTCACTTATTTGGCAGGCTTGCCTTTAACTACAGGCGAAAGCAAGGCGATGTGGAAGTCAGCGACTTAGAAGGCGATCCGCCAATGAGACGAGTCACCCGTCCGATTTTTAATACCTTCTGGTTTTTCCGCGAAATTGCCCCCTATTGGGAAGATTGCGCGATCGCCTCTCCAGACAGCGTGCGCGATCGCTTCCAACAAAAACTGATCGACCTCTGTCGCCAGTACAACATCGAAATCCGCGATTAAATCAAAAAAAAGCAGCCGGTAAAGGCTGCTTTGACAAATAAACCGTTGTTGAGTTAGAGGAGAAAACTTTTAAATCGAATTCAAATTACCGCTGTTTCCACTCCTGCCTGAGTTTCCACTATTTTCATCTACCGCTGACTCACCTTGTCTTCAGAACAAAACTTCAAATCCCGATTAGAATGCTGCTGAAAGTTCGTTGACTACTTTCACTCGGCCTCTGAGCACCGCGCGCAGCAAGCGGTTGACACAGCCTCTGTCTTCGTCATTCAGAGAGTCGTCGAAGGTGGCGGCCATCAAACCGTAGCGATCCGCCAGAGTCAAAACGCCTGTATCGGTTACAGAAGCGAGGATTTCAGAGATAGCGCCGGGGAGGAGTTGTACGGGGCGCATGGCAGTGCGGTTGAATTCGATATATCTATCATCTTCTGGTTTCCTCTAAATATCGGTGATATTAATAAGGTCGCAAATGTGATTCTCTAGGGTGAAAGCAAGTGATCCGAGTAGAGTAAAGTTGTGACTTGGGTCACAGGGCCACAGGTTGGCGCAGGCAATTCCATCCCGCACCGATTTTTGGGTAGGACGTGGGGCTGACGGCATTTCGCTAAAATGATCGTTAATCCCCCAACCAGTTTAATTTTTACCCCAGTACCGAAAATGCTTGATTTTCTCAATCCTCTCTTGGGCCGCAAGCCCGATCGCATCAAAGCCAATGTGGAAATCTATACTTGGCAAACCTGTCCCTACTGCATCCGCGCCAAAACTTTGCTGTGGTGGAAAGGCGTAAATTTCACGGAATACAAAATTGATGGCGACGAAGCCGCTAGAAAAGCAATGGCCGAGCGCGCTAACGGACGCCGCAGCGTACCCCAAATTTTCATTAATAACCAACACGTAGGCGGCTGCGATGACATTCACAAACTCGATGCAGATGGACAGTTAGATCCGCTGCTAGCTCAACCAGCAGTTTAAATTAGTGTAGGTTGGGTTTCGTTCCACCTGCTCAACCTACCAATTTACAAATCTTTGGCAAATTTACTTAGATTATCTTGCCGCCATTTAGCATCGGCGCGCCTGTCTGTTGGCAATTCTAAGACGCGAATCCCGCTATTTGGCAAAAAACTTAATTTTTGTTTGAACTGTTCCCAATGGTCTATTATCTCGTGTTCCACGCCGTAAGTTGCACACAACTGAGCAAAATTTATCTGCTGCGGCGTGGCAAAAAACTCTTCAAAGGGCGGGTCAAATTTGGAAACTGGCAACATTTCAAAAATTCCGCCGCCGTTGTTATTAATTAATATGATTGTCAGATGACCGACCAATTTATTTTTAATTAAAAAACCGTTCGTATCGTGCAAAAGTGTTAAATCACCTGTTAGCATGATGCTGCTTTGATTGCGGTGAGCAACTCCCAACGCTGTTGATAATGTGCCGTCTATGCCGTTAGCGCCGCGATTGACAAAAGCTTTTATTTCTAAGTGGTTTGGCTTCCAGAAAAACTCGACATCTCTGACGGGCATACTGTTGGCAATAAATATCGGTGTTGCGGGCGGCAAAATTTGGGAAAGCAGCCAGGAAACTTTGGGCTCGATTATGTTGTTAATTGTTGATATTTTTTGGTCTATTGTTTGTCTGACTTGGATTTCGGTGTTGTGCCAAAGTTGCAGGTATTCGTTGGTAGCAGGGGATCGATCCCCCCCTAACCCCCCCTTAATAAGGGGGGGGACAAGAGTTAATATAGTTGCGAGATTAGTTGCGAGATTTTCTACGGAGGTTCGCAGGTGAATTGTTTGGCCGTGTAGCGGATCGAAGTTGTGGTGGCTGGGGTCGATTATGTAGCGTTTTGGTTGGGTTTTGTCTAGCCAGTTTCGCAGTTCTTTGCTAGTGGGTAAGTCTCCGATTTGAATGGCGATTTCTGGGGTTAATTTATCTGCTAGTTCGCGGTTTCGCAGGATTAAATCGTAGGTGGAAATTAGATGGGGGTTTAGTTGGGCGTAGTTTCTGACTGGGGATAGTCCTTCTGCTAAAACTGGCCAGTTTAAAGATTTGGAAATTTGGGCGATCGCACTACAGTATTTTTCGGCCAATTGAGGCTGTGCAACGCCTGCAATAATAATCCCTCGATCGCACTTTTGCCACTGTTGCATGGTACTTTCTTCTCCCCCCCTTAACAAGGGGGGGCTGGGGAGGGTAGAGCTTTCTCCTGCGAAAATGGGTTCTAATCCTGCAAAGAAATCTTCGGGATTAAATTCTGTTTCTAAAGCTTCTACGGCTATGTCTGGAACGGGTACAAGCGGGTCGCGAAAGGGGAGGTTTAGGTGGACAGGGCCGGGTGTTGGAAATTGCGATCGCTCCCAAGCATAAACGATCGTCTGGCGCAGATAGTCTAGCATTCCTCTGGACGCAGAAGGTATCGCTAATTCGGCTTGCCAGTTGGGATAATTGCCGTATATTTTCACTTGGTCGATCGCTTGTCCGGCGTGACAGTCCCGCAGTTCCGGAGGTCGATCTGCGGTGAGTATTAGCAGCGGAATTCGACTTTCTCTCGCTTCTATTATTGCAGGATAAAAGTTGGCAGCGGCGGTTCCCGATGTGCAAATTAGTGCGGTTGGCAAACCGGATTTTTTGGCAATTCCTAATGCAAAAAAGCTGCCTGAACGTTCGTCGAGTATGGGAATAGTTTCTATTTTTTTGTTGTGAGCAAAGGCTATTGTTAGCGGTGCCGATCGCGAACCGGGACAAATGACGGCGGTAGTTAATCCCAACCGCTGCAAAGTTTCTGCTAATACGGAAGCCCAGACGGTATTTGTATTGCGAAAATCTATTGGCATTGCTAAATCTGAGTAGCTCAACTCTGTATTGTGCTAGGATATTATACCCAAATAATTGTCAGGATACATTTTTATGATTCTTGAGGCGGTTGTGCTTAATGTCAAATCTGGCTGTGAGGGTGATTTTGAGATAGCTTTTAGAGAAGCCTCCAGTCTGATATCGTCTATAGATGGATATTTATCTCACGAACTTCATCGCTGCACAGAAGTTCAAGGAAAGTATCTATTATTGGTGAGATGGGAAAATTTAGAAGCTCATACCATTAGATTTAGGAATTCCGCTGAATATCAAGAGTGGAAAAGAATGCTTCACCATTTTTACGATCCTTTTCCCATAGTAGAACATTTTGAGGAGGTGAAAATTAAAGATTAACACAAACTCAATTAATTAGCCAGACAACTCTACATTCTGCCAATTAGCTGAATTAAACTAAAGCATTTAAAAGTGCCTGCAATTTGAGCTGAATTTCTGCTAGTTCTTTTTCGGGTTCGGAACCCGCCACAATACCAGCACCAGCATAAAGTATAGCCCGATCGCCATCGATTAAAGCCGATCGAATTCCGACGGCAAATTCGCCGTTGCCGGTGCGATCTATCCAGCCGAGGGGTGCTGCATACAAAGAGCGATCGCAGCTTTCGCAGCCGCGAATTTGCTGTAGGGCAATATCTCTCGGTACGCCTGCCACCGCTGGCGTTGGATGCAGTTGAGATAAAATCTTTAATAAATGAATATCACGGGGAATTCTAGCCCTTATGGGTGTCCACAAATGCTGAATGTTTGACAGTTGCAGCAGCCTGGGAACCGGGGAAAATTCGGGAGTGATACCGAGACTCGACAGGCGATCGACTATAAAATCAATTACTACTTGATGTTCTCGAATATCCTTTTCGCTGTTGAGTAAACCTTTGCCTAAATTCGCATCTTCCGCTTCATTTTTCCCCCTCGGTGCCGAACCAGCTAAGGCATCTGTTACTAATTCATTTTTGTGAATGCTGATTAAGCGTTCTGGACTGGCACCGATAAAATTTTGGCCTTTGCCGTTACTGGTGGAAAATACGTAGCAACCGGGATAAGTAAGGCGCAAGTTATTTAAGGAGTCTATTAAACTAAAAGGGGTTTGGGAAATGACATTTATTGCTTGGGATAAAACGATTTTACTGAAATATTGAGACTCGATCAATTCTAAAGCTGACTTGACGGATGTTTTAAATTGAGTGGCATCATTCACAGGAATTTGTTTTAAAAAGATGGAACTTTTTCTAATAGAAATTATTTTTTTGTTGTTGTAAGGGCGAGACGCAATTTTATCAAAATTTTGCCAAATATTATCCGTAATAATCTTAATATTCAGGTCGCGGTTTATGATGGCATTTGCAACAATTGTGCAGCTATCCTTCAGGCGAGTAATCTGCCATTTTGGTAAAAATACGGTGCCAGGGGGAAAGTAAGAATTGGTGGCGACATTCTCATCGAAAAAAGCAAAGCTACACAAAAAGTGCGGCCCGCTGAAGGGCAAGCGTTCTGTACCGATGGTAATTGTTCGGGCAAGACAAGATTGAATAAAATTTTGAGCGAGGGCAAATCGATCGCTTCCTGCTACTGTTAGATGGATGGCCGAATCTAGGGCGGCGATCGCAAAACTGTTGCCGGCAATAGGGTCTCTTTTTTCAAAGTAAAAGTGTCGCTGGCAAGGTTCGGAAATATCTTGAAGTACAACTAGCGGATCGACGGGGGCAATCTCCTGAGAAATACTAACTATCTTGGTTTGATCTTTTTCCGTTAAAGACTGCTGGCAATCTAACAGAAACTGATGCAGTTGATTGCGGTCTTGTAAAAGATTAGCGCGGTGCGGTATTACTGTCATGAAAGCGAGAATAGCAGATTTGTCAGAAAGAGTGCGGTTTTGTCCCGCTAGAACCCCTATTTCGATCTAAGCACGGGAGGGCGATCGCAAAACATGACCTTTCGAGTTTCCCGGAAAGTTTGGGCTCGCTTGGGGGCGAAAACAGACTATCGCGCGATCGAGCGAAACATTTATACATAAAACTTTAAGATTGAGCACCTAAATCTCGACTCTCATGCGATCGACCCTGCAGAGGTTTGCAGACGGGCATTACCGGGCGTGCGATCGCCCGCAAAGCGTCTCAACGGATGCCCCCCGCGCACTCAACCCGATACAGAGTAGACTTTCTTCACCAATAAAATTGTAAAATTACTACGCTGCTATCAATTGAATCAAGTTTGTGTGATGACAACAAAATTAATTGAACGTTCAAATAGTAAATTGTGGCTGGCGGCAATCAAGCCGCCCATGTACAGCGTTGCGGTGATTCCTATTTCAGTAGGAACTGCAATTGCTTTTGCCGAAACTCAAATGATTAATTCGTCAATTTTTTCGACATTTTTAATGTCAGCCATTTTGATTATAGCATGGCTGAATCTCAGCAATGATGTATTTGACTCAGAAACAGGCATCGATAAAAACAAAGCACATTCTCTAGTTAACTTAACCGGAAATAAAACTTTAATTTTCGGGCTAGCCAATCTGTTTTTAGCAGTTGGAGTGTCGGGAATTTGCGCCATAAGCTGGTGGCAAAAAGACCCAACAGTAATTTTGCTAGTAGTTTTGTGCTGTGCTCTCGGCTACACTTATCAAGGGCCTCCGTTTCGTCTTGGCTATCAGGGTTTGGGAGAAATTATTTGCTTTTTCACCTTCGGGCCGCTAGCCTTGGCCGCTGCTTATTACAGTCAAACTCAAACTTGGTCTGCAACTAATTTAGCGGCTTCGGCAATCGTGGGAATTACAACGAGTATCATTTTATTTTGTTCCCATTTTCACCAAGTTGAGGACGATTTGGCGGCGGGTAAAAAATCCCCAATTGTTCGACTCGGTACGAAAAAAGGTGCTCAGTTGTTGCAGTGGTTGTGCGGCAGCGTTTATGCTTTGACTGTGCTATTGGTGGCTTTGGGAATGTTTCCAATTTGGACGCTGTTAATTTTTGGGAGTTTGCCATTTGCGATCGACCTTTGCCACCATGTCACAGACTATCACGACCAACCAGCAAAGGTCAGCAACTCTAAGTTTATCGCAGTTACGCTGCATTTTTCGAGCGGATTGCTGCTGGCGTTGGGGTTTGTTTTGTAGAGCTGGCGATCGAGAATTCCGGTAAATTGGAGGTATGGTTTGCTAAGTTGAGGGAGTTCGTGGAGTTGGCAGAGTTGGGCGACTTCTCAAAATCTTCTTTAATTCAGCAATCCGTACCTTATATTGAATCGTATAATTGTATATGGACACATTTAATAATTATAACTTTCACTATTCCTTAACTGGCAACAAGAATCAGCCGACACTTTTATTTTTGCATGGATTCACTGGCAGCAGTCAAGACTTTAGCAGGGTGATTTCCTTACTTTCTAACAGTTATTGCTGCTTAGCAGTTGACCTTCCCGGTCACGGAAAAACCCAAGTCAACGGCGACGAAAGTTGCTACACTATGTCAAATACTGCCCAAGCATTAATCGAGTTATTAGATGATTTACAAATAGACAAATGTTTGTTGTTGGGCTATTCGATGGGCGGGCGATTGGCACTGTACATGACATTACATTTTCCTCACAGATTCGAGAAAGTAGTGTTAGAGTCAGCTTCTCCAGGATTGAAGACAGAAAAAGAGCGATCGCACCGCATCCAAGCCGATTTACACATAGCACAAAACTTAGAAAATAGCAACATTAAAGATTTTTTATTAAACTGGTACGATCGCCCTTTATTCAAATCTTTAAAAAACTCTCCCAACTTCGACAAACTCATAGAAACCCGCTTAGGAAATAATCCCTTAGAATTAGCCAAATCACTCCGCAACATGGGAACCGGCAACCAGCCCTCTCTCTGGGAAAAACTCGCACAAAATCAAATCCCCATCCTCTTGCTAGCGGGAGAATATGATGATAAATTTAGCACTATAAATACCGAAATTGCCAGCTTGTGTCCAGCCGCCCGTCTGGAAATTGTACCAAAAGCTGGCCACAATATCCATTTTGAGAATATCGATCACTTTGTCACAGTTGTGAGACAATTTTATGATTAACTAAAGAAACTAATGCTTCATCAATTCGAGTTTCGCACTTATCAGCGAAAGTTTAAGCGTCCACTGCAAACAAGTCACGGCATTTGGGATATTCGCGAAGGAATTATCCTACGAATTGTTGGCGAAAATGGTCGAATTGGTTGGGGAGAAATTGCTCCTTTGAGTGGGTTTGGCTCCGAAAGTTTTGAGCAAGCTTTAAATTTTTGTCACCAGTTGCCAGGTAATATTTCATCAGAGATGATTTTTGCTATTTCCGCTGAATTGCCGGCTTGTCAATTTGGCTTTGAGTCAGCACTATCAAACGAGCAAAATTTACCCCCCCCAGCCCCCCCTTGCCAAGGGGGGGAGAAAAGCGAAAATTTAACTTACCTTTCCCAAAAGGGGGAGAAAATGCAAAATCGGTTAAGCGGTTTATTGCCAGCAGGTGAAACAGCTTTGCAGGCTTTGCAAGTGCTTTGGTTAGAGGGATATCGCACGTTTAAATGGAAAATTGGCGTTGCTGCAATTGAGGAAGAATTAAAGATTTTTCAGCAGCTAATCCAAGCAATGCACAATTTGTGCGATCGACAATCGGCATTTTTGCGATTAGATGCCAATGGGGGACTCAATTACTCGCAGGCTAAAACATGGCTGCAAGCTTGCGACCACGTAAAAGCAACTCCCGATTTTTCCCCAGAGATTGAATTTTTGGAACAGCCGCTGCCCGTAACACAGTTTCAGGAAATGGTAGAATTGAATGCTATTTATGCAACTGCGATCGCCCTTGATGAATCTGCTGCCAACCTCGATCGCATCCAAGAGTGCTACAGCCAAGGCTGGCGGGGCATTTTCGTCATTAAACCTGCGATTGCTGGTTCCCCATCCCAACTGCGAAAATTTTGTCAAACTCACAATATAGACGCTGTTTTCTCATCAGTATTTGAAACCGAAATCGGCAGACAAGCAGCATTAAATTTAGCAACACAATTGTCTTTAAATAAGAGAGCACTCGGCTTCGGCACTGATTGCTGGTTTGATGACAACCATTCGATTTTAGATTTTAGATTTTAGATTAGTATCACGACTAAATCCCGCGGCTTAGGTAATTGTTTTGAATCGAGAAACTTGGTGAAAGCATCTATGGCAACAAATCTAACAGTAAATATCCTCGATATCGCGTCTGGCTTGCCGGATAATTGGCTTATCGGTTGTGACAGTCGCGAATTTGCCCGAATTGTCGATCGAGTATTTCAAGAAATTACCCAAAATCCCGCACAAAAAACACCCCCAAAAATTTGCCTCGCCGAACCAGAACCCGTGCGATTTCTTGCCAGTTTCACCGCCGCCCGCGCCACCAAATGCCCCATTTTTCTCTGCAATCCCAACTGGGTAAAACAAGAATGGCAACAAGTCTTTGATTTAGTCCAACCAGACATATTTTTAGGACAATACCCGCTTCCCAAAAATCCCCCTATCCCAGTCCGCGAAGGCGAACTTCGTTTGTACAGCCACGAATTCCATTCGCCGACTAAAAACGATTTTGATACGATCATGATTCCCACCGGCGGTTCTTCAGGAAAAATCCGTTTTGCTATCCACACTTGGGAAACACTAACGGCATCAGTACAAGGTTTCCAACAATATTTTCAAGTTGGCAAAATCAACTCGTTCTGCGTTTTGCCATTATACCACGTCAGCGGTTTAATGCAGTTTATGCGTTCCTTTACTACCGGAGGGAAACTGGCAATTCAGCCATTTAAAGAATTAGAAAATGGTAAAATATGCGACATCCAACCAGAAGAATTTTTCATTTCTTTAGTTCCTACTCAACTGCAACGGATGCTGCAAAACCCAGATACAGCTAATTGGCTGGGACGGTTTCGGGCCGTACTTTTGGGCGGTGCTCCCGCTTGGCCGGAACTTTTAGAAACAGCTAGAAACTATCAAATCAAATTAGCGCCAAGTTATGGCATGACCGAAACTGCCTCGCAAATTGCTACACTAAAACCCGAAGATTTTCTCGCGGGCAATAACAGTTCCGGTCAAACTTTACCGCACGCTAAAATAACTATTCGCAGTGCCAAGGGCGAGATTTTGTGCGATAATAAAATCGGAAATATTGTGGTTAATGCTAAATCTTTGGCGTTGGGTTATTATCCTGAACAATTTGGCGATCGCGAATATTTCCAATTAGACGATTTGGGATTTTTTGATAAAAATAACTACTTAAATATCGTCGGACGCAGCAGCGACAAAATTATCACAGGCGGAGAAAATGTATTTCCGGCGGAAGTTGAAGCCATTGTGCGATCGACTAATTTAGTTGCGGATATTGCTGTAATTGGCTTGCCAGACAAAGATTGGGGTCAAGTGGTTACGGCTATCTACGTTCCCGCTAAGTCCGAAGTTACTGTGAAAAATCTGCAAGCGGCGATAGAAGATAAGTTGAGCAAGTTTAAGCGACCGAAATATTGGGTTATCGTCGAACAATTGCCCCGCAATTCTCAAGGCAAAGTCAATCGAGAACAATTGCAAGAAATTGCGATCGAATATCAATTTATGTAGGGTGCGCATTGCGCACCTTACCGCTATTTGACCTAAATTACGACAAACCTAACAGCCTTCTCGTCCTCTCTGCTTCTTGTCTTTGAAAATCCACAAACTTCAACATTCGGTAAAGTACCTCTATTTGGGGCAACTTAATACCTGCTTGCTGCGCCACCCGTATCGGATTACCAAAAATCGCCTCAACTTCCAGGGGCCGCGATTCATCATAATCGATTTTCATGCTGGTGCGGTAAGGCTTCATTTTCTCAGTGTATTCGAGCATATGTGGGATAAAGTCATCGGGAATAATGCGATCGCAACTTTTGGCTCCCGCTACCACTTCTCCCATCATTTCCTTGACTAAAATCAGAGTATCGGGATTAGCCATCAGTTCATCTGTTCTGGCATCCAAAACTACAGACAGCCCGTTATAAGGAATATTCCAAACTAGCTTTTTCCACCTGGATAATAGCAAATCTTCGCTCATTTTAATAGGTATATGAGCACGTTTAAAGTCCGCAGCAATTTTGTGCAATCTATCAGTAATACCGATTGCTTTGTAGTCCTGGGCATATTCTCCGAGTGTGATAGTGCCGTAATCTAGGTGGCAGATATGACCTGGCCCAACTTTATAAGAGCAGAGAAAACACAGCCCGCCAAGCACTCGGTCTGCACCGACAATTTTAGCTACTTCCGGTTCGGCATTCAATCCGTTTTGCAATACTAAAACCGCGCCGTTATCCTTTAATAAAGGAGGCAGTATTTTTGGCAACAAGTGATTTTGAGTTGTTTTCAGCGCTACAATTACTACGTCGCACTGAGGCATTTTGTGCGCGTCGTGGTAGGCGCGGACGTGGGGTAGGGTGAAGTCGCCTTCGGGAGAATCGACAATCAAACCGTGTTTTTTGACCCGATCGTAATCGCTGCGCAGCAAAAAATTGACTTCTAAACCTGCTTGTTGCAGTCTAGCACCGTAGAATCCGCCTAAAGCTCCCGTGCCCACAATGGCATAATTGCGATTTGACATAATATCAAAAAGTCAGAAATAATATCAACTAAACAGAAATTTGACTGTCATACCCTGCTATTATTTAAAGATAGAACTAATCGGAAATCTCAAGCTCAAATTTCTTCATCCACTGCATTAAGTCTTCAGATAGCTGTTTTCGAGTTCGGCTAACTACATTGATGCAGACGTGCTTAGTAAGAGCTTTTGCTGCGCTTCTTCCTGCAACTTCGCCCGAAAATACTTGATAGACAATTTCAAATTCATCGCCCGCAACTTGTTTGGGGGTCAATTGAATCGTCAGCCCATCGCCCGCAAACATTGGGCGATAAAAATCTACACTAGCATGAATTATGGGAAAGGCAACATCGGGATTGCTGAAAAATGCTTTGAGATTGATTCCCGATGCTGCTAGAGATGCCTCGTAAGCTTCGTGGCACATTGCCAAAACGTTAGCAAAGTAAACGACTCCAGCAGCATCGGTATCTTGAAAGTGAACAGTGCGGGTGTAAGTGAAAGGCATTTGAGGTAGTAACGGGCGATCGCAACTTCTATCGCAATTTTACCAACCATCATATCGGTAAACCCGCACTTTGGGAGAAGTTGTCAGCTAAGTAAGTAGGCGCTAATTTTTATATATTGTAAAATTCGCCCTCCTAACTCCTTCTCCTTCTTTCTTAACCTTTGTTCTTAATCAACATCACGTCTATAATCTTGAGGGCAATATCTTCGGAAAGCCCCAACGCACTGTAAAGATCGTTCAAAAGTTGTTCTTCTTCTTCTGAAACCTCGCCATCGGCTAAAGCGATATCAGTTGTCACAGCAAAAACAGTTTCTTTAAGTTCGTCGGGAAGCGTTGCTAAAGCCGCATTAAACAGTACCTCAACTCCTTGCCGTTGCAGAATCATCAGCAGGCGATCGAGCATTTTTCTCATCACGTCATCGGGATAACTGCGGAACAGTTGCATCCGAGATAGTGTCATGCTAATCGCTTTACTTTCGCTGTCATTGATGTAACCGTCGGCTGCTACGGCAATTAGCGCGATCGCCGCAAATGCTTCGGCCGGCCCTAACCTTACGTCCGTTTCTTGACGAGTCTGCGATACTTTATCAAATAAACCCATGATATTTTCCTCATTATTTAGTAGTCGATTCATGGAGTCAGGATTTGCTCTGGCTCGGGAAGTTTCTTGGGAGATTTCGACAATTATATCAAATCTTGTTAGTTAGTTGTTATCAATAAAGTTATGAAAAACTTAAGATTTTTATTTCGCCCTTGTGTGCTGTAAGGGCGGGTTAATTCCTATCCTGAATTGCCTTCCCATATATCGGCTAAAACCCGCCCTATATCGCAGACTATCTATTTGTCCAAAAGGGCTAAATCTGCTTTCAGGAAATCAACAAACTGCCGCGCCGTCCTCCCCGATCGCCCGTTGCGACGAGTTGCCCATTCTTTAGCACGGTTATCCAAATCCTCAGTAGCGAGTTTGATGCCAGCAAGTTCTGCCAGATGTCGGACAATTGTTAAATAAGTGTTTTGATCTGCAGGTTCAAAAGTTAAAGTTAAGCCAAATCGATCGCTAAAGGAAAGTTTTTCCTGCACCGTATCCCAAGCGTGAACTTCGTCTCCATCGCGGGGGCGAGGCCGGTCGTCAAAAAACTCTCGAATTAAATGCCTGCGGTTAGATGTTGCGTAAACTACCACATTTTGAGAGCGAGCAGTGACATTTCCTTCCAAAACAACTTTCAGAGCTTTAAAAGCATCATCATCTTCTTCAAAGGAGAGGTCGTCTACAAAAATAATAAACTTTTGAGGAACTCCTCGCAACTGCTCGACAATTAGCGGTAAATCTTGCAAATCTGATTTAGATACTTCAATCAAGCGCAGATTGCGAGAGCCAAATTCATTTAACAGCGACTTCACCAAAGAAGACTTGCCCGAACCGCGGCTCCCGTACAGCAAGACGTGCAAAGCCGGATAACCTGCCAACAAAAACTCCGTATTTTTCACCAGAGCATCCCGCTGCCAATCGCAGCAAACCAACTCTTTTAAAGTTATGCGATCGGGATGCGAAATACTCGCAAACTGCCCTCGCCGCCACGCAAAAGCGCGATATTCAGCAAACAAACCCGTACCAAACTGTCGGTAATAAACTGCCAAAGATTCCGCCGCGCTCGACCATTTTTCTAGTTTCCCGTGCAGCGGCAAATCTCCCTGTTCTGCTACAGTTTCTGAATGCCAAATCGGAGGCACTGCGTCAAGTTGACCCGCTACCCGCACCCACTTGCTCAACTGTTCGCTGCTGCATTCGTAAATATTTTGCAGCACTTGTAAATCATGTCTGGCGGCCTCCACCAAAGCGGGGGGCAAACTTGCAAAATCTGTTTGCTGTGCTCGTCGTGAAAAGGGGTTTTCGTCTTTGAGAATTTCGGAAATCAGAGAATCTTTCCAGCTTAGATTTTTAGCAGCCTGAACTTTGAACCAGTTCCCGTAAGCTACCTGACATTCCAAACCGCTGACTTCGCTGTGGTGGAGGGCTTGCAGCAAATCCAGAAAAGCTTGACCTGCGGGGCTTTTGAGAACTGACTGATACAGCAGCAGGGATGCTGCTTGGCGCTGGAGGTAACGGATTTGGGCGATCGCACCAGAAGTTAGGGCTGACATAATGGCAATTGTATAACAGTTAGATATCCTGACTGGGTTTAATAAATTTTCTAACAATTCGTGACACTAATTGCAGGCCGCGCTGTATAAATTTAGATGCAAAGAGTCAATGCAGGAGGATTAAAAATGAATTTAGGTACAGCAGCGGCGATCGGCTACGGCATTTTAACACTGGTTGGCGGCATCATGGGTTATATCAAGGCCAAAAGCCAAGCCTCGCTCATTTCCGGCCTGATTAGCGGTTCGCTGCTAATTTTTGCTGGCACCGCACAACTCATGGGACAAAGTTGGGGTTTAACATTAGCAGCAGCCATCTCCGCTGTTTTAGTAATAGTCTTTATTGTGCGCCTGGTTAAAACTCAAAAATTCATGCCGGCAGGAATGCTAATTTTAGCTAGCTTAGCGTCTTTGGGCGCGATCGTTTACGAACTCAGCGGTCAATATCAATAGTTCTTCGATTTTAAATGTTAGATGTTAGATGTTAGATTTTAGATTGACTCTCCAGCCTTGAGTGGGGGTTGAACTAAAGTCTAATTTTTTTATTTCCATGACTTATACCAATTCTGAAAAGTCAGTAGGGACACGGCAATGCCGTGTCCGGTGCGGGGATATGTGGCTTTTAATAATTGATAGAATTATAAGATTCGGCGGTTGAAATCGCTCAAGAGTCAAACTTTCGTCTGCGAAGCGACTGCTCAACTGAGCGATCGCCGAAGTCGGAACCTCCTAGGCAGACTAAAGAATAAAAAAAGTATTAAAGCTCAACCTGGATTTGGTATCAGCCTGTATTACCAATTACCAACTACCAATGACTAACGACTAGAACTCTTGCAAAAATACAAAGCACCCCACCCCAACCCTCCCCTAATTTAAGGGGAGGGGGCAAGATTATTCTTGTTTCCCTTCTTAATCAGGGGAAGGGGGGACTTGCGGGGGGTGAATTTGACTTTTGCAAGAACTCTACTGATGACTGATGACGAATCACTAATCACTGATGACTAATAACTGCATCAATATACTGCTGGACTTCCCTGAGTTGGTGCCGCTGGCATTCGATCCAATCTTTTTCCGCCGCTCGCTGTTGGGCTGTCTCTTGCTGATAACGCGCCTGCTTCTCTAAAAGATTATTGTAGAACTTTATCGCTTTTTCTACTGTTTCAATAGCCAGTTTTATACGCTCTTCAAAAATCTCTAAGATCAACTTATCCATGATCGATCCAAGCACTTTACAAGACTCTTCAAAATCTACCAAACTGATTTCCATCTTGCTTTTATGAACCAAAGTATCTACAGTATCTTTCAGTATTTCTCTAAAACTCTTCATATAAGAACCCGGCAAGTATTTCAGTGGCTCCGTAAACTTCGATAGAATCTCCCCGCCTATTGATTGGAGACGATCTCTAAATTTCAACTGACTTTTTAGGTCGAAGCATTGAATACAAACTTCAATTTTTTCTATATCAATAGATTGTAATTCTTTAAAAATTAAACTTAGTTCATGCTCCATAATTAAACTCACTCGCTCGATCTGGGAATCAACCTCATTCCGCAACTCTTTATGCAAATTATCTTTTTCAAAAAAACCAATAGTATCTCTTTGAAATACTTGAGGGCTTTTATCCCACAAAAACCACTGATTTTTTAACTTGGTCGCCTTGTCGCTCCAAGATTTGCGAACTTTAGCAACAGCATCATATTTGCCTTGTTTTCCTAAACTGCGAATTCTCACATCGCATCCGCTTAGTTCGCCCATTTGCTCCCAGACATCAACAGCAGATGCTCCAGCAATTCTCGGCTTACTATTCCAGACATCCTCAGCCTGAGATACATCTTTGAAACATACCTGAAGTAAGCTCTTGAGTCTGAGGGCAGATTGCTTAATTTCCTCAATACAAGGTTCCACATCTAAGCTGAGTTGGGTAGCTGACTGTTTAATCTCCACGGATTGATATTCGTTTGCCAACAATCGATCGCTAAACTGGGTAATAGCCTGGAATACCTTGAGATACTCATTCATTTCCTTTCATCCCTCGTTTCCCTAAACAGCATACAATACAGAACATCTGCCTTTTTGAATGCACACTGAGTCACAACATGGATTATCTATTTACCCCTGCAACTCAGGCTCGACTCAATAGTGGCAACCTCGTACAGCCTGCTGTCAAAACAGGAAAATTGCTCCCTGCTGCTAGAGATCCGGTGACAGGGGAGTTTGTGGAGATCGCAAAAATTTTTTATCAATCAACAAGTGGAACTCTATCCGATCGCGGAGTTATAGGATTGCTCGCACAGTTAGCCGGAGGTGGCCCCATACAGCCGCTGGTAGCTCCCGTGTACGTGACACTGGCGCCGTTGCAGGTGGCTCACACTCACCAGGGGTTTCAAAAAATATACAGAATGCTTAACTGTCTGAAAATTAATTTGGCAGTTATGCAAGCGACTGCTGCTGTCATGGGTATTGGCACTGTATCGAACACAGTTTTGTCCGCAGTAAACCTCAACCAAGTATTAAAAATCCGAGAAGAGGCAAAGCACCAGAAGCTAAAAATTAAAGACGGGTTTATCGATCTCAGGCACATACTCAAAGATAGGGGAGTAGAGGTGATCCAGCAGATTTTCAAGGTGGCTCACGACTCTAGTTTTGAAATGCACCGCCAGAAACTGGTTAACGGTTACGAGATTTTTTCTAAAGCTATTAAACGCTGTCAGTCAGCCCTAACAGTGCCAGATATTAAACTTCGGAATTACGAAATTAATAGCGGGCGGGATATGCTGTTTGAGGCTTTAAAAATTTATGATAATCATAGTTTGTTGGAGGGGCTGTCTTCTGCCGGACAGCTCAGGCAAATGGAATGTGTGTGGGCGATAGAGCAGGCGATCGGCGTTACGTTTCACTTGCAGCGCGCCTACGATATGGTGAGCGATCGCCTGCTGGAACTCCAATCAAAAATTCGTCAAAATCTTCTAACTGTTGTTAAAGGATGTCAATCCGAACCAGAACTAGATTTTTTATTTCCTGAAGTTACTAGGATTCTCGGTCATGATTTAAGTGTAATAGAATTTTGGCAAAATGAGGTTGATTGGATGCAAACTTTGTCTGCAAAAGAGCAGCACCAGTTAGCTAGTTTAGATAAACTTACCGGCGATAGTTTAAAAAGCAGCGTGTACACTACATTCGCGGTATTAGCTGCGGAAGCTTCCCTTTATGAAACTTTAAAGCAAAAGTCTCACTTTCTCTCTTTGCGCGACCAGCTAACCTTCGCTGTGTCGCCGGAAATCCGCCGGGGATACGAAGTTTATATCAGCCAGCAGGCGATCGCTACTGGCTATCCAGCTTTAGCTGCCTCAAATTGGCAAGAAATATCCGATTTAACTGTGGCTAACCTCTACTACTTTTTTCAAATCCGAGAGGGCTCAACTGAAAATTATCCCATTGAGGACGAATTAGAAACGCCTTATTGGTACTTTCCCCCAAGCTTAAAAAACGAGCTGAATTATACCAATTAAATGACCCATGGCTAATTATACCAGTTCCTGAAAAGGATGCAACTGGAGGGAAGTCCCCAACCATTATGCAGTAAGTCATTCCATCTAAAATCTCAAATCTAAAATCGTATCACCTCAGCCACAACTTAATAGTATTGTCTTTAGAACCGCTAGCAATAGTTTTGCCATCGGGACTAAAAGTCACCACATAAACCTCATCGGAATGTCCTGTCAAAGTATTCAGCAACTCTCCGGTAGCAAAATCCCAAATTTTAATAGTTTTATCCTTGCTCCCGCTCGCAATAAACTTCCCGTCCGGGCTGATAGCAACCGAGACTATATCGTCAGAATGTCCCTTAATAGAGCGAATTAAATCTCCTGTTTCGATATTCCATATCTTTATAGTTTCATCGTAGGAACCGCTAACAATTGTCTTGCCGTCCGGGCTAACCGCAACCGACCTCACCGCGTCGCCGTGTCCCTCAATAGTTTTGAGTAACGCCCCTGTTGCGACATCCACAACTGTAATTTTTTTATCCTTAGAAGCGCTAACCAAACTTTTTCCATCGGGAGTGAAAGCAACAGAATAAACAAAATCTGTATGGTCTGGAAAATTCTGAATCAAACTGCCAGTTGCTGCATCCGAAATCTTCGTGGTTTTGTCTCCGCTGCCGCTAGCTACAAGCTGTCCGTCGGGGCTCAGAGCGACAGACCAAACAGAAGCAGTGTGGTCGAGACTGCGAATCACTTGCCCTGTTTTTAAATCCCACAGCATGACTCGCCAAAAACCTGTTCCAGTCGCGAGTCTCGTACCGTTTGAATCGAAAGCAACCGACCAAATAGTGGAGGAATCTCCTGGAAAAGTGCGGATCGACTTGCCTGTAGCTAAATCCCAAATTTGGATGGTTTTGTCTTTAGAACCGCTGGCTAACATTAAGCCGTCTGGACTGAAAGCAACAGACCCAACGGCATCGGAATGCTGAGCGAAATTTTTGACTTTGGCGTTCTTCCACCGCAGACCTGCTTGGCACTGTTCCTGTAAGTTTTTAGCAGACGCATAGCTGGTGGAAGTGCTGGCAATTGTCGGTATTTGGCTGATACACTCTTCATAATTGCTGGCTTTATAAAGACTTTCAATTTGATTGAGCTGTTGGGATTCTTGCTGGACTCGCTGCTGCCATTCTTGCCACTTGAGATATCCGTAAATTCCGCCGATCGCAGCTAAGATAGCCGCAATTGTTGCCCCGGCAAGATAAGGATTGAATTTGCGAGTTTCTTTGGGGACAAGTGCTGCTGGGCTGGCGATCCTCTCAGTTGGCGTAGCCCCCGTAGGGGCGGGCTGCGCTAACGAGAAATCGGTTTTTCCGTTCAGATTTACCTGGGAGGATACCGCCGGACTTGCCTGCAATTCGAGTTGAGGGGCGCTGCTGGCTGGTGGCCCACTGGGGTTGCGGTGTCCCTCCAAAACTGTGGAGATCGCCTTGTACAATTTAGCGAATAAAGATTTAGGAACGACTAATTCTTCGATTTTCGCGGCATCTTCGTCGGTAAGCCCTAAAACTTGCTGCAAGCGTTTTAATTCGTCGCGAGTTTCCTGAGAAAAGGGATATTCTTGCTGCATTGCTTCTTGCAGTGATTGTTCGTAGCGTTCGCCTTTTTGCCTGTATTTGCGGTAAGGGTTCAATACCTCATCTTCAATCGCCTCTGCTTCTTCTGGCAGTAATTCCAAACTGACGCGCAGTTCATCTAATATTCTACGACCGACGACTGTAATGTCACCCCGGCTGCTGCTGCGCCGATCGACTTCTTCGCGATATATTGTTAGCTTGGGAATCCGCGCCCGCGAGCGATCGCCAATTTTCCTCAAATCTGCTAAAGCTTCCGCCGCCGACTGGTATCTCTCCCGAAAATCGTAGCGCACCATATTGTCCAAAACATCTGCCAGCGCTTGGGAGCAGGTGGCTAAATGCCGCCAAACAATTTCACCTTTATTGGAATTTTTCAAATCCCGCAGTTTCGGCAAATCGTAAGCCGGCAAACCCGTCATTGCTTGGATGCCAATCATTCCCAAAGCGTAGATATCGCTGTTGAGTTGCGGGTTGTATTGAAATTGTTCGATCGGCATATATTCCAGAGTGCCAATCCGCACAGTTACCGGCGCTTGTCTTTGAGCGATGTGAATTTCTTTCACCGAGCCAAAGTCGATTAAAACTAACTTGTTATCTGAATAGCGGCGGATTAAATTTGCAGGTTTAATATCTCGGTGAATTACTCCCTGTCCGTGTACAAACACTAAAATTTCTAACAGTTCCTTCAGCAAAGCAATCATTTTTTCTTCGCTTAGAGGTTTGCCCGGTACAATCTCAGTTGATAGCGAGTGACCGGCAACAAAAGATTCAACTAAGAAAAATTCTTCATTTTCTTCAAAATAAGCGAATAGCTGAGGAATTTGGTCGTGTTGACCGAGCTTTTCTAGAACTTCTGCTTCTTTTTGAAAAAGACGGCGCGTAGTATTAATTAATTTCGGTTCGGTGGTACCGGGACGCAGGTGCTTGACAAAGCACTGCGGTTCTCCCGGGCGGCGAATATCTTTGGCAAGATATGTTTGTCCAAATTCTCCTGTTTCTATGACTTCAATGATTTGATAGCGTCCATCTAAAAGTTGGCTCACCATGATAATAACGCAGCCTTTTTTTGGTTGATTTTCGCAAGAAACAGTTGCACTGTTGAGTCAGTTGTATAGCCTTTTTCCGGTAAATTAGGTGTTCCTGGGCATTGACCAAACAGGGCATTGGGCATTAGCCTAACAAGGCATTGGGTATTGGGAATAGTTGTTTCTTTCGTTCTTGTTTCTTTTGTTCTTCTTTCTTTCCTTCTTCCGACTTCCATCGGACTTCTTCCCTCTGACTTCTTTCCTTCTGACTTCTGACTTCTGACTTCTAACTGAGATATTGCACGATTCTCAATTACTTGTTTAGGAACAGGCAAGATGCCTGTTCCACAATAAAACTCATTCTTTGTGGAACGGGCATCTTGCCCGTTCTTGACAATTGTGCAATATCTCAGTTCTGACATACTTTATCTTTTCAACATCTGCAAAGCTTGATATCCCAAAAAGAAAAAACCCAAAGCGCCGAGTACCGCTATCGTGTTCGCAAACACATCGACTGTAAAAAATTCGCCCATTGCAATCTCCTCTGACAACTGATATCTATCCTCGGCTTTTCGGTCGCTGTCTGGGTGAGGGGTCTTACCCCTCGATGCGGGCGAGCCGAAAGATGCTCACAAATTATAGCAAAAGAGGCGGTCAAAATAACTTTTTGGGCGATCGACTAGCTTTTTGTTTTAATATTTTTTAATATTTAGAGAGACAAATCGTGTACCGAAAACTTGAAGTCTGTTCGCTTTGATATTGTTAACCCTGCTAATTTTTTCTCTCATTGTAAGTAGAGCTTACACTAAGAATTTGCGCCGATCTGTCAAAAATGCGCCTCGAACCGACAGAAGTTCCGCCAGGCCCTCACCGGAACCGGCCGTGCAGTTCCCTAAAGTTTCGGTAATCGTACCAGCATACAACGAGGCAGAGAATATTCGGGATTGCGCGATCGCCGTGAGGGAGAGTACACCGCTGTCTGTGGACAACTTAGAAGTTTTAATTGTAGACGATCGATCGACAGACGACACCAAGGCGATCCGGCAAACCCTGCAACAGCATCTCAACGACCCCCAGCTTAAAATATTAGCAGGTCAGCCGCGACCAAGCAACCAATATTGGGCGGGTCAAAACTAGGCCTGCGCCCAAGCTATTCAAATAACAACCGGAGACTTCTTATTATTTATCGATGCCGACGTGCGACTCAAACCAGGGGCGATCGAAACCGCTATTGCAACAGCATAAACCGAGAAAATAGACTTATTCACCTGTATGCCAGCGCTGGGAAAGTGAGTGTTTTGCCGAGTGGTTAGTGCAGCCGATAATATTCAATCACCTAGCAGTTTGCTACAACTTCACCGCCGTCAACGATCCGACAACTGACAGTGCTTTTGCGGGCGGGCAGTTCATGTTATTTAGGCGATCGGGCTACGAAAAAATTGGCGGTCACGAAGCAGTTGCCGGCGAAATTGTGGAAGATGTGGAACTAGCTAGACGCATCAAACGTGCGGGTTTAAAGCTGGGACTTTATTCCGGCTCAAATTTGGCATCCGTGCGGATGTATCGGTCTTGGAAGGCATTGTGGGAAGGCTGGACAAAGAATTTGTATCTCGGTGCTAACCGCAGTTGGGGGTTGATGGTTTACATGGCTGCAATTATGTTCTTTATTTATCCTATGCCGTGGATAGGATTATTCATTATTCTGAAACAACTAATTGCCGTCTTCCCTCTTTCTTCTTCCGTCTTCTCTCTTCCTTCTTCCTTCTTCCTTCTTCCTTCTTAGTAATAATCGTAATTTGGCAGCATTACAATTTGCGCCGCTTGGGTGCCGAGATTTCTGAATGTCCGACGAAATACTGGTGGTTGGGAGGTTTCGGAGGTGCGTTAGTGGCGGCGATGGCGATCGGTTCTGCGATTAAAACTGAAACTGGTTGGGGATGGACTTGGCGCGGTAGAACTTTGCAAATTAAGAGTTAATTAAGACTTAGATATGGGCAGGCAAGATGCCCACCCTACCAAAAATTAACTCCTTGTGGAACAGGCATCTTGCCTGTTCTTAAAAATTATCTAAAATGTGAGTTATAGAAGACAGAAGGCAGAGCTAATCATCACATCCGTTACATCCGTTACAGAATCCGTTACCGAACTTCCGCGTATACAAAAGCAGGTACGCGCTTGTAAGCAGGCGTGCCCGATCGCTTTTCAATCTCCGGGTGAAAAATCACATTCACTTCAGGATAAAACATCAAAGCAGCACCCTCACGAACCGCCCCATAAATCACCTCGACATTTTCCATTTTCCCCACATTTCCCTGCACCGTAACCCGCTGATGTTCTTGAAAACCCGTGCTTTCTGCATCCGCACGATTCATCAAAATGCAGTTGCGGTGCGGCATTCCCCGGTACTTGTCATCAATTTTGTAAACCACAGTATTGTGCTGAGAATAGCTGCGTCCCGTCATCAATGCCACAACAATACCCTGTGTTGATTCCGATCCTCCAAACTCTTTCGCTTCCGGTAATTTCAGCTTAGGTAAAGGCGCGACAAACATCTTCGCTTTCCCAGACTCTGTAGGAAATTTAGGTTCTGTAAAAATGCGACCGCCGATCGTGAATTCCTCTTTTGTTTCATCAATTGTTGCCATCTTTTCATAACCAGGAATGGTTTTAGCAATCAATTGCCGAACGTATTTTGTATCTTGAAGTCTGCGCCAATCAACAGGAAAATCGCCGTGAATTCTGCTGGCTAATTCCGTCAAAAAATACACTTCAGGAATCAAATCTGAATCCTTGAGATGAGTTTCGCCCTCATCATTGAAACGCACAAAGTTATTCCCCGATTCCACCGTTGTTTTGTGGGGATTTTCAAATCGATTCAGTACAGGAATCACAATTGTATTGTGGTTTGCCAATCCGTGAAAATGCCCTATATTCGGTTTGGTTGCGAGGTAAATAACAGTTTCAACATTGCTTAAAGCGCGTTTTACCTGCGTTGAATCTGGATTCGCCCCATACAAATTACCGCCCAGACAAATCAGCGTATCGACTTTGCCTGCATCTGCTGCTTCAATGAGCGATCGAGTTTCGTAACCCTTAACAGAACTGAGGGGACGATCTAACAGTTTTTCTAAAGCTTGTTGAATTTCTTTTTTCAGCTTGACAGTGACGCCCATAGAGCCGAACCCTTGGACGTTTGAGTGTCCTCTGACTGGCATTAATCCCGCCCCTTCTTTGCCGACATTTCCCGTCATCAATGCCGTATTGGCGATGCTGAAAACGTTATCTACACCGTTATCGTGTTGGGTAATTCCCATCGCCCAACCGAATACAACCCGCTGAGACGTGCCGATAATTTTGGCGGCCGCCTCTATTTCGGCGCGGGAAACTCCGCAGATTTTAGTAATAGTTTCCCAAGACGTTTCGCGGGCGTGCTGGACTACTGCTTCCCAGCCTTCTGTATAGGCTTGCAAGTATTTTTCGTCCAGCAATCCTTGTTCGATTATAGACTTTTGAATGCCGACAAATAGCGCCGTATCGCTGCCCGGAATTGGTTGCAAGTATAAGGAGGAAATATCGGAACCGGGGATGAGCGACTTGACGGGAAATGCTGGAGAACCAAACTTGACTAACCCGATTTCCATCACCGGATTGATTACAATGATTTTACCGCCTTTGTCGCGAATTTTAATTAATTCGTTCATGAAGCGGGGATGGTTGTAGGCAGAATTCGCACCCGCGAGCACGACGCAATCTGCTTGCTTCAAGTTTTCTAGACTCACTACCGAGGTGCGTGTGGCAAACATTTCGCTTAAGCCAGTTGTCGAGGGAGCGTGGCAGAGATCTGAACAATCTGCTAAGTTATTGGAACCCATCGCCCGCATCATCAATTGCAACAGAAAAGCCGCTTCGTTGGAAGAGCGACCGGAACTGTAAGATGCCACTCGTTCTGGGGTTTTGCGAAAAGCTGCTTCGGCAATTTGATAAACTTCTTCCCAAGAAATGCGATCGTAATGAGATGAACCAGCCCGCAAAATCATCGGAAAACTCAGCCTTCCCAACCTGTCGGCTTCCATTGAAGTTAATTGCTGAAGTTGTGCAATACTCTTCTTTTCAAAAAATTCAGTAGAGATAGCGGGCTTGATTTCAGCGGAGATTGCTTCGACGCTTTTCATGCAGCGCTGAAGTTTTTCGCCCTCTTCATTTGTAAAACCTCCTTTCTGCCCGCCAGTGCCCCAAGAACATGACAAACAAGCACTTTTGTGCAGCAAAGTTTTCCAAAGTTTCGGGCCTTCCGGGGACAATGTATGTTCTGCCCAATATTCTATTACGGGCAAACCGCCACCTATCTCTGGTGTTTCCTCGTTTGTCTCGTTGAATGGCGGGATTGGTTGGATATTTTGGGAGTTGACATCCATGCGGTTTACCTTTTGTTGGAATTGCGGATTAATGCGGCGGGCGAACCGCCAAAGGAGTTAAGTTTATTACGGAAATTTTAGCGCAAAGTTAAAGCCAAAAACACCAGTCAACAGATAGATACTTTAATCTAAATTAAACTCTAGGTTAGCAGTCATGAAGAGAATTCCTTCTTCATCGGCAGAGAGAGAAATGAATTCCTCACTACAAACAAGGTTTACTTCCTCTTATTTAACGCCTGCTTCCCAAACCCCAGACACAGCAGCCGATCGCCCTCAGCAACATTCGGGTCATTCTGCAAATAATCTCCCAACCACTCGCAACTGCGAGCAATGATATTATTTAGTTCCAAATTCTCTACAGGCAACAGAATTACAGTCCTATCCCTACTAGCAAAAGCCAGAGTTTTGCTGTCCGAACTAAAAGTAACGCTCAACACCCGATCGCTCGATTCTAACGTCTTAGATAGCAGCGCCTTCTTGCCGTCAAAATCCCACAGCTTAACAGTATTTCCCCCACTCGCCGCCGCAATCAATTTGCCGTCTGGACTAAAACTCACGCTTTCTACAGTATCGCTGTGGTCGAGTTTTTCAGTTAAATTAACTGCCTTGCCGTCAAACCCCCACAAGTAAACTTTTTTGTCAGCGCAAGCAGCAGCAATAGTCTTACCGTCGGGACTGAAACTAACATTTTTAACGCTGTCCTGGTGGTCGAGAGTTTGCATGATTTTCGCAGATGAACCGTTAAATTGCCACAGGTAAACTCTCTTTTCTCCGGTAATTTCAAAAGCCTTTTTCTTCCCGCTTGCCTTGTCCTCAGCAGCGGTAGCAGTAGCAATAGTTTTGCCGTCGGGACTGAAGCTAACGCTAATTACTGGATTGGTGTGATCGAGTTTTGCAAACAAAGTTGCTTTAGAACCGTTCCAGCGCCAGAGGTACAATTTGCGATCGGCATTGGCGGCGGCAATTATCTTTCCGTCTGGACTAAAACTCACGCTTCTAACAATACCGCTGTGGCTGAGAGTATCTAACAGTTTGCCGTTTAAACTCCAGACTTTCACTGTTTTGTCATCGCTGGCCGAAGCCACAGTTTTATCATCAGGCGAAATGCTCACCCAGGTAACAGAATCCTTGTGACCTTCTAAGATTTTGAATAAACTGCCGTCATCCCGCCAAAGTCTCACGGTTTTGTCCCCGCTAGCAGAAGCAATTATTTTGCTATCAGCGCTAAAACTGACTTTGTAAACCCAGTCTCCGTGTCCCGATAAAATCTTATTCAGCGGAGTGCTGTCCGGTTTCCAAATTTTCACTATTTTGTCTTTACTTGCGGAAGCAATAGTGCCGTCCCCGCTGAAAGTTACGGCCCTTACGTCGTCTTGATGTCCTCGAAAAGTATTGAGCAAAGTGCCGCTGCGACTCCAAACTTTCACCGTATCGTCTGCACTGCCGGTGACAATTTTTTTGCCGTCGCGACTGAAACTCGCGCTGACAACTTCATCGTTATGTCCTTTGAGAGTTCTGATTTCCTCACCGTTTCGGTTCCAAATTTTAGCTGTGGTGTCGGCACTTGCTGAGACGAGTTCTCGGCTGTTTGGACTGAACTTAACGCTGTAAACAATGTCAGAATGTTTGGTTAATGTTTTGGGGTTAATTGTAAATTTCTGGGTTTTAGTTTCTCGGTTCCAAAGTTTGACAGTTTTGTCTACACTTGCTGAGGCAATTGTTTGGCCGTCGGGGCTGAAACTGACGCCCAGCACCCAGTCTTTGTGTCCGGTTAAGGTTTGCAGCAATTTTTTGTTCGCCAGGTTCCAGATTTTGACGGTGTTGTCGTGACTGGCAGAAGCTAGGGTTTTGCCGTCAGGACTGAAACTGACGCTGGTGACGATATCGCGGTGGCCGGATAAAATACCACTAGCACTTTTGTCGTTATCTACTTGCCAAATTCTAATTGTGCGATCGGCACAACCAGTAGCGATCGTTTTCCCATCGGGACTAAAACTAACACTCGTCACGCTATCTGGGTGATTGAAAGTTTTTAATAACTTACCTTCTTTGGTCCACAATTTAACAGTTTTGTCAGCACTTGCCGAAGCTACTGAATTGCCGTCGGGGCTGACACTCACATCCAAAACAAATTTGCTGTGCTGCTCGAAACGGTTGCGTTCTTGCACCCCGGAAACTGTTTGTCTAAGTCTTTCAGCAATTTGATTTTTAGTGTCCACAGGCAGCGCTGTACTTTTCTGAGAATCACGGCCGATTTTGATACTATTTCCCAACACTCCTAATTGATTTTTTTCATTAGAAAGCACTAAAGCTTCCGACGCCGAATTTAGGGCATCAGTCCGACTTTTTTCGGCTTCTTGCCGCGCGCTTTCTGCTAGTTTCGCTTGCTCGAATGCCATCGCCGAAACACCTCCGAGTACAAGCACTCCTAGAACCGCCACCCGCAATTGCCATCTCCGAGTTTGGTAAAGTTGAGCTTCCGCTCGGTACTGTTTGTCTCTAGCTTCCGACAGCAAAGCATCTTGCTCTCTGTCTTTGCGAATTTGTTCAATTTCATCTCGGTTAATTTGATTTTGCTTTCGCAGTTCCTCAAATTCTGCCTTTTGATCTAATTCTTGCTGCTGGCGAATGAAGCTAACTAAATAATCGTGAACGAGCTGATAAAGCTCAGCAGGCAGTTCCGTCCATCGGAAAACTAAACCAGAGCTTACTAACAGCTCTAAGACTAAATCTAATTTATCAGCTTCGGCAAAAGTCGCCAAATTGGAGGCTAATTCTGCGCGGGTTTTTAGTGGACGTATCTCCTCTTCATCTGTTAGAAAATACAAAACTCGGCGCGCTGCCACTTCATTTTCCGGACCGCAATCTTTGATAACCTCTTCAAGAAACCTTTCGACTAATTTTTGTTGCGGATTGTTGCCTAGTTCCTGATATTGAGTTAAAGTTCTAATGTCCTCTTGTTGCAGTTGAGCGCCGACAAGTTGTAGTTCGATCGGGCGGACTTCTCCCAATTCTCCAGCTAGATCTTTGACTAACTCTTCGATCAGATCCGGTTCTAAGTAAAACTGCGCTCGTTCAGTTAAAGTGCGAATTACCGATCGCGCATCGACCAGGGAAAAATTTCCCAAATAAAACAGAATGTTTTTGCTGAGAATGTCCTCCAAAATATCATTGTTAACGAATCCTGTCTGGTTTTTGGGTCGGGAAAATTCCAGCAAATAGTGCAGGTAATCTTCACGCAAACACAGGACGACTTTTAAATATTTTATTTTCAAGCATTCCCGCAAAAAATCAAAAAATATTTGTCTTTCCGCTGGCTCTTTCCACACGAAAAAAAATTCTTCAAATTGGTCAAATATCAGAACAGTCACTAAATGCTCGGAATTTATTTGCAGCTCGTTGAGAATATTTTCGTATTCGCTCGCCTGTTGTTGTATGATTAATTCTACTGGCTGTGACTGCTCTCTTTGATCCTCATTATTCCCAGTCGAACCACCCTGAAATCCCGAAATAAGATTTCCCTTGACTGCACCTGCTTCTACGGTCAAATCTACCGGAGCAGTTTCGGGTACTGCTTGGGAAATTTCCGGATCGAATATTTCAGCTTTCCCAGCAGATAGCTGTCTGGTCAATTCCCGCGGCCAGTTGTTGTAAACTTGCAACACTACGGGCAAAACAGTCCGCATTTCTATTTTTTTTTGTTTGAGAGCTGGTACTAATCCTCCCGTGACTATTGAACTTTTGCCAACTCCAGACTGACCGTAAATTACTGTCAGTTTGTCGGGGGTATTGTTCATCCTATATATCAAGCGGTTGAGGTCTTGCTCTCTGCCGGAAGCTGTAATTTCGTCAGCAATAGTAGCAGCGCCGGCAATAGTTTCGGCGACGGAATTAACCGCTTCTCTGTGCGGCTGCAATTTTCCGGCTCCAATAAAAGCTCGGAACCGATACGTGTGTTCCACCGCTCGATAATCTTGCTTAATTTGAAATGCTTCGAGATATTCTCCCCGCTGAAAATATAGAGATCGCAGCATTTCTAAAACCCGCAAATACAGTTGCGGGTTGTAGCACGCTTCGGTTTCGGAGCGAGCAAGCTCTAAATGCGCGATCGCCTCCTCCATCTCACCCAACTGACTCTGTGCCTCTGCTAAAATTAACAGATACAAGGCTAGATGCTGCGACTTTACAGGCGTTCCCTGTCCCGTCGCTTCTAAATTTGAGTTGAGAACGTCTAGAGCGATTAAAGCCCATTCTTTCGCCCCTTTCCAGTTCTTTTGCTCTAAGGCTACTCTAGCCAAAAAGCCGTAATCTTGAGCCAAATTAACTGCTGAATTTTCCATATTTTCATGTAACCTCCGAGCTTTGATAGCTAAATTCCAGAGTGCATCCCAATCTTCTAAATGCTGCAATACTTCGCCAAGTTGATTGATGAATATACCAACGGCATCTGGCCGTCCCGCCCGTTCTAAAACATCAATACATTCCTGAAAATAATTCTTCGCCTCCGTCCAGTAAGGACGGTTGCCGCTGCGGTGTTGTTCTGCTTGGAAGCGGTAACAAAGACCGATGTGGAATAGCAGAATTCCCTCTAACACCGGTGCTGGGTGAACGGTAAATAACAAATCGCTAAATTGTGTTTTCGACCCAATAAACGCTACTTGATGCTTCCAAAAACTGAGACTTTTTTGATACAATTCAATAGCCGCAGGGATGCGGTGACAAGCATATTCGTGCCTACCGCGAATAAATTGCAAACTCGCTTCAATAGCTGGTTCTAACCTAATGTTGCAATTTTGCAAGTCTTGGCTAGCCGACTCGAGTTCACTCAAAGAATTGGCTCCGAGAATGGCAGAATTAGTTAAACGCCAATTGCCACTTTCTAAAATGTTGGAAAAAATGCGATCTGCACTTTTTCCCAGGAAATCCGCCAAGTCGTCGGGACCAATCACAAATTCAACACTTGTCGTCCAAGTTTCGATATCTGTTACTAACCGAATCAGTTTTTTTAAGATTTTGTCTGTCACCCACAGCACCACCGGGAAGGGAAAATTGTTCCGAAATTCTTCCCTCACGTAGTTGGTAGATGTCAGCAGTCGATCGATCGCACTTACCGATTCCAATCCAAACACCATTAAAGCAGACGGGTAGCTGCAGGAAACTTTGGTTTCTATCGTCGTGTAAAGAGTTTTAACAGATGGCGGGAGGACAATTTCTCGAATCTCGATCCCCGACTCCTCCCGCAATTGCCTTACAATTTCCTCTCTCATCGCACTGTAATTGCATCGCACCAAAATCAGCGAAAATTGCCCCTGAGACATTCTCAGAGTCCGGGTGAGAGTTTGCAGCGAACTTGTGTTTTGCTGTGCTGCGGTGTCTTGCTGGCAGTGCGAATTAAGCATAATTAATATTTGAAAGATTTTCTCAGGATAGGTGCTGTCAACTGTCGAAAAAAGGAAGTTCGGTAACGGATGTAACTGATGGAAGTTCGGCAACGGATTATTTAACGGATGTAACGGATGTAACGGATGGCAGTTCGGCAACGGATTATTTAACGGATGTAACGGATGGAAGGAATCGACGACAGGGGAAGTACAATTAAGAACTTCCTAACCATTTTAGCGGCTACTCCCAGTTTACTTTTACCCGTTTTTACGTTGGCAAATCACTGCGAAGAACCCTAGGATTAATTTTATTTCTGCCCTTGTGGGGGATTTCCAATCACTGGCAACTATCAATTAGTTAAGTTTATTTCGGCCTGCATACTTATTATGTTAGCCGATCGCATTAAAGCATACCCAAAAAAATACATACTCTGTTATTCGCATATTCCCAGCAAAATCAACCGGATTTTACTTAAATCTTGATGATTGCTCAAATTCTACCCAGCAAAAGAGTCTTTGTTTGCACGGTTCCCACTCATCGCCCAAATCGCACCAATCCGATTCAGTTATTCGCAGATCCCAGAAATCCGGCATTCCCGAGTTGACTGGCCCCTTGCATCACTGAGATAAACTACGGGCGGTGGCTCATCAATTACAGCTTGAAGATTTTTTGTCATAAATTTATTAATCTCCATATCTAAAGTAGCTGTAAAATCAGGTTCATCCCAATCCTCGCTTTCTTCAATGCTGATGGTTGTTGGTGGCCCAATATCAAAATCTAGCTCATCGCCAAAATCCGAAACTTTCTTAATTGGATCTATTTGCTGACCGGTATCAGTAGCAAAAGCTTGATTTGTATTGGCTATTAATACGATCGGCAGTGCTACTATGGCACTTATGGTTTGCCGCGCCGTGATTTTTCTCATGGTATCCTCCTGATATAAACTAAACTTGGGTGCTGCTATAAATTCAACATCCGTCGCTACTTTAGAGCGCTGTGAGTGGATTTTAGATTTGAGATTTTAGATTTACTTCATAGATGAATCTGAAAGCTTGAACTTTGATCTAAAATTGTGCGCTGCTTACCTCTGTGGCAGTTCACAAGTATCCGTTTTTGAGCAGAGTCATTAATTAATAGTGGCTTGTTTTTCCACAGGATCTAACCTTATCTGTGACTCTTCGCGGCAGGTTTGCTTAACTGAGCATATCCGGTCAACTGTTTGCCTTTCTATTTACTACGTGAAAACTCTTAAACAGTCAGGTTTTCCCGTTAATTAATTCTCCAGCCTTTGCGAGTGTTCATCTCAGACTCAAAGCAAAGTGGGTGAGAAGTTCGATCGCACACCAGTTTTCGCACTCCCGCGCTGCCACCAGCAAGCTGATGTGCACTACCACAGTCGCCGGATATATGTCAATACTTATATCTTAACATTTCTACGTTTTTGGATGATTTTCGTTACCAGGCTCTTCCTGGTAACGCAGCTCGGCGAGGCACAGCCTCCAGCCAAGTCGAAAGGGATCCTATTTCGTCAAGCCGTGTTCGAGAGCGAAGCGAACCAACTCAGTACGGCTGTTAGTACCCGTCTTGCTAAACAAACGGCTGACGTACTTTTCCACATTACGCACGCTAGTTTCCAAGCGGCGGGCAATTTCCTTATTCATCAAACCTTGAGCAACCAAATCCAAAACACTTTGTTCTCGCGGAGTCAAATCTATTTTAATCGGCGAAGGACTTTGGGCGATCGAACTCCGCCCACTCAGCAAAGACTCAATTCTCGCCATCTGGCTTGTCAAAGCAGCAATATCTGGACTTTCAGGGTTTTCGCTCGTCTCCTTAGCAGCCGCGCGCCGGGCCAGCAAATTAGTTACTATTGCTACTAACTCGTCGGGATCGAAGGGCTTAGAAAGATAAGCATCGCAGCCTGCTTGATAGCCTTGAATACGATCGCTCGTCATCCCCTTAGCCGTCAAAAACACCACCGGCAAAGCCTTATAGCGAGGATCTTCCCGCACTTGCTTGAGAAATTGATAACCGTCCACCTGGGGCATCATAATGTCTGAAATCACCAAATCGGGATTGTACTGCTGCAAAAGTTCCCAGCCGTCGCGAGCATTACTGGCAACCTCAACCGCAAAATCGCTATCTTCCAAATAAGCTTGTACTGCTTCCCGCAAGCCCGGTTCATCATCTACCAATAATAATCGTGCTGACATAGTTGTTACCCTTACGCTTTACCACTATTTTTTAATTTAGCCGAATTTTACTCTTCTTGTCACTCCATCCATCGAAAAAACTAAAAAAATTGTTGTTCAACTCAAGAGTTTTGAGTTAGGTTTTGATCTAACGATTAAAAACTGATTAAATCTTTAATTCAAAACTCAAAACTCAAAACTCAAAATTATTCTTGAACCCTTCCACTTAAACTTTTGAACGATCTGTCAAAATTTCATAACCAGTTTCCGTCACCAACACAGTATGCTCAAACTGAGCAGACATAGCATTGTCAACCGTTACAGCAGTCCACTTGTCAGAAAGCGTCCGAGTGTACTTAGAACCGGCATTCAGAATTGGTTCGATCGCCAATGTCATGCCCGCTCGCAATTTCACGTTCGGCATTTCCCGCGTGCGAAAATTGAAAACCGACGGTTCCTCGTGCAAATTTCGCCCGACACCGTGGCCGGTAAACTCCTCAACGACGCTAAAACCGTTGCTTTTGACATGATCTTCGATCGCACCAGCCAGATCGAGCAAATAGGCTCCAGCCTTCACTTGTTCGATACCTTTGTAGAGAGCTTCTTCTGCAACTCGGATTAATTTTGCAGATTCGGGAGTCACTTCCACAACTGCGATCGTGATGCAAGAATCGCCGTGAAAACCTTGATAATATGCCCCAGTATCTACCTTGAGAACATCTCCTGCCCGAATTACTTTTTTGGGACTGGGTATGCCGTGAACAACTTCGTTATTAATGCTAGAGCAAATCGATCCCGTGAAACCGTGATAGCCTTTAAAGCTGGGAGTTGCACCCATTTCGCGGATGCGTCTTTCGGCATAAGCATCCAAATCAGCAGTAGTCATTCCCGGTTTTACCATTAGGGAAATTTCTTTGAGTACCGTTGCAACGATTTTCCCTGCCTGTCGCATAATTTCGATTTCGCGTTCCGACTTAATTTCAATGCCTCGACGCTGTTTTTTGACTTGTGGTGCTTGAGTTGGACCAGAAAGCAGACTGCTAAAAATATTCATGTATTGATTGGCGGGTAATTTTGTACTTTGACGGCAGGTTGAAGCAAAAAACGGCAAATATCCAGTTTTTTGTGGAAAAACGGGTGTCTTGTTCCGAACTGTCGATCGCTTGTCCTTTTAGCTAGCTTAATATTTTTCTCACTAATCGGCACGGGATTGGGGGGTCAACAAAGCGGTTTTAAGCGCCGAGTCTGTCGGTTCAGGATTTCCGAGCATTCCTGTGAGGTTAGCAATTGCGGCAATTAACTTAGTTATGTCAACTGGTTTAGATAAGTGCACCTGGAAACCCGCTTCCAGCGCTTGCTTGCGTTCGGACTCTCTGGCGTAGGCCGTCAGGGCGATCGCAGGCATCTTTCCACCCCTGAGCCTTTCCATTTCTCTCACCTGCGCGATCAACTCGTAGCCGTCTGCTTCCGGCATTCCAATGTCGCTCAGCAGCAGATCCGGCCAATAACTCTCCAGTGCAGCTAGAGCCCCGGCCACCGATGCCGCCGATCGTACCATAGCTCCTTCGTCCTCGAGTAAAGCAATCAAAAACTCCCGCGTGTCATCGTCATCATCCACCACCAGCAACTGCAAATTAGCCAGAGTGGGGAGAGTCTCTGTCGCGTCATTGAGTTCCGACCAGCCATCCCCTGCACTTGCGGTCTTCCTCTGAGCAATAGGTAGAACCACCGTAAATTTCGCACCTTCGCCCGGATTATTCTCTGCATGAACCTTACCGCCGTGCTGTTCCACCAAGTGACGGACGATCGCCAATCCCAGCCCCAAACCCCCGTAAGACCTAGTTGTGCTGCTATCAGCTTGGCGGAAGCGATCGAAAACATAAGGCAAAAAATCAGGAGCGATACCAATGCCGCTATCAATTATCTCAATTTGAGCCTCATCGCCAACTAACTCTAACCGCACCTCTACTTTACCCTCTTGGGGACTAAACTTAATTGCATTTGACAGCAAATTCCACACAATTTGCTGCAAGCGATCGAAATCGCCGATCACTTCACCTACATTTGGACTGCAGGTTAATTCTAGGACTATTGATTTTTCCTCAGCCAGGGGCTGCAAAGAATCTATTGCCAGCTTGATCACAGATTCCAACCGAATCGGATGCATGTTTAAATTTAGTTTCCCCCGCAGAATCCGCGAAACATCTAAAATATCTTCGATGAGTTGAGCTTGAGATTTAGCATTGCGCTCAATTGTTTCTAGGGCTTTTTCAATAGTGTCTTGGTCAAAGGTTTTGGTACGAAGCAGCCTAGACCAACCGAGAATTGCATTTAAAGGAGTGCGGAGTTCGTGAGAGAGAATAGCTAGAAATTCATCCTTCATCTGGTTAGCTCTCTCAGCTTCTTGTCGTGCCACTTGTTCGCGGATTAGTCTGCCGCGTTCTTCCTCTGCTTGCTTGCGGTCTGTGACATCTCTAACCGTGCCCACGTGACCGATCAGTTTTCCCAAATCCGAAAACATTGGCGACGACTGCACGTGAATCCACCTCACGGTTTCGCTACCAGCTAATCGGAACTCGTTAGAATATTCGTGGCCTTCTTTAATCCAAGCTAACAAATCTGCTACTACGCGATCGCGATCTTCTGGATGAACTTCCCGCTGCCAAACCTCTGCCAAACTTTCCTCCAAAGTTAACCCGCAAATCGCTTGACAACGCGGGTTGATGTAAGTACAGCGGCCTTCAACGTCAGCTAAGTAAATCCCCAGTGGTGAACAAGCACACAAAGTGCGAAACCGCTCTTCACTTTTACTTAGTTCACTATTAACCGTAGCTAACTGTGTTGCTTGCTGCTTCACCTCGACTGTTTTTTGGAACAATTCCACAAATACCTGCACCTTCGAGGTCAATATTTCCGGTTCCAAGGGTTTGAAGAGGTAATCCACCGCACCCAGAGAATAACCTTTAAACACGTGGGTGTCATTACTGCTGAATGCTGTGATAAAAATAATCGGAGTCGATCGCGATCGATCTCTAGAGCGAATCAATGTTGCTGTCTCAAATCCATCCATTCCCGGCATCTGCACATCAAGCAAAATTACTGCAAAATCTTCATTAAGCAGACATCTCAGAGCCTCCGCGCCCGAACTAGCTTGTACTAGATGATAAGAGGGGCTGTTGAGGATAGCTTCGAGAGCTACCAAATTTTCTGGGCGATCGTCAACTAAAAGGACATTTACTCGATGGGGGGACTGCAGATTCATAAATTTTTTAATCTTTCATTCTTAGCAAATTGACTAAACAGGGAGCGATTTTGGAGAGGGGTAAAATCCAGTCTACTTCAACATTTGCGATCGCCGACGCTGGCATGGCCGGGCATAGAGCTGAAGCCGGTTCCTCCACGAATGTCAATCCTCCCTCAGCTTTAATTTTTGCCAGCCCTTTACTGCCATCCGAATTAGCTCCCGTTAAAATTATGCCGATAACTGTCTCCCCAAAGGCATCCGCAGCAGACTCAAACAGCACATCGATTGAGGGCCGCGCGTAGCAGACAGGAGCCTCAGTTGATAGTGCAAATTTAGGAGTTCCGCGATTGCGGATTGGGGAGTTTGAATTATGGATTGACTCCACTGCCACGCTCCCCCATTCTGTAAAGTCGTTTTCATACAGGATCAACTCCTCGTCAGAGGGCGATTCTATTAGCAAGTGATAGTCAGCAGGAGCCAAGTAAACCCGTCCAGGTACGATCTCCTCTTTGTCTTGGGCCTCTGTGACTTGGAGAGAGCTTTGCTTTTGTAAAAAATAAGTAAGCCTATTCTGAGAACTCTTATGGCGGTGTTGGACAATAACTACAGGCAAAGGAAAGCTTTGTGGCAAATCTGCCAGCAGAACAGTCAGAGCCTCTAGCCCTCCCAAAGACGTGCCCACAACCACTATTTCAAATTTTTTTTTATTTAATTCTCCGGTAGAGTTTATCACTACTTTCAATGGGTTCATAGTATTTTTCATAAGGTGTAAAAGTCAGAGACTCCTGATGTCCTAGTCCTAAAACTCCAAACATTCCCAGGCTCTCATAAAAAAGCTTGTGTACCCGCTCTTGGAGGTGTGAATTGAAATAAATCATCACATTACGGCATAAAATAACATTAAATTCATTAAAAGAGTTATCCGTTGCTAAGTTGTGGTGAGCAAAGACAATATTATCTTTAAGTGAAGAGCGAAAAATTGCGTTTTCATAGGCAGCAGTGTAATACTCAGAAAACGCTTTCTTGCCCCCCGCTTGGTGGTAGAGTTGCGTATATTCTTGCATTTGTTTTAGCGGGAATATCCCAGTTTTTGCGGTTTTCAAAACTAATTCATTCATGTCCGTAGCGTAAATCCGACAACGGTCATAAAGTCCTTCTTCTTGCAGCAAGATTGCCATAGAATAGACTTCTTCTCCCGTTGAACATCCAGCGTGCCAAATCCGAATAAAAGGATAAGTACGCAGCAGCGGCACCACTTTATTTCTGAAACTAATGTAAAAGCTGGGATCGCGAAACATCGCCGTTACATTGACAGAAATGTCCAGCAGTAAACGGTCTAGATAAGCAGGATTGTGCAGTACCTTTTCCTGAAGAGCAGAGACAGTGGTGAGCCGTTCCGAGCGAATAGTGTTCCAAATACGGCGCTTGAGAGAGGCAAGAGCATAATTGCGAAAATCAAATCCGTAATAGCGAAACATTCCCTCTAGTAGGAGTTGAATTTCGATGGTTTCAAGTTCATGGCTTTCGGGCATTTTTAATTACTAATTGGTTATTGGGCATTTTTGACTGTTGAGTGTTGAATATTGAATGTTGAATATTGAATGTTGACTGCTGACTGTTGACTGTTGACTGCTCACTAATGACAACTGACAACTGCCAACAGTCAACAGTCAACTTCCAACTGACTTCATTATCGATAAAGCCAGACACGCAGCAGCGAGAGCAACTGTTCCGTATCCACAGGTTTGGTAATGTAGTCAGACGCACCAGCTTCGATACATTTTTCCCGATCGCCCTTCATAGCTTTCGCAGTCAGAGCAATCATTGGCAACGAAGCAAATTGAGGCATATTACGAATTGCTTGCATGGTTTCGTAACCGTCCATCTCTGGCATCATCACGTCCATCAACACAATATTTATCTCAGGCGTATTTTGCAATTTAGCAATGCCCTCTCTGCCATTCTCAGCATACACAACTTCCATTTTATGGCGCTCCAGCATACTTGTGAGGGCGAAAATATTCCGCATATCGTCGTCAACAATCAAGACTGTTTTGCCCGCCAGCGTCGAATCGGTCTGATACAATTGCTCTAGCATTTGGCGCTTTGGTTCGGGCAAATTTGCTTGCACTCGGTGCAAAAACAAAGCTGTTTCATCTAACAGGCGCTCGGGCGATCGCACATCTTTAACAATGATTGTTTCCGCCATGCGCTTGAGTTGAGTTTCTTCGGCTCTTGTCAACTCTTTGCCCGTATAAATAATAAGCGGCAGACTTTTCAAAGTAGCCTCTTGCTTGATCTGCTCTATCAGTTCAAAACCAGTCATATCTGGTAGTCCCAAATCGAGTACAACGCAGTCAAAATGCCCTGATTTCAAAGTTTCTATCGCCTCTGCACCACTCCCCACAGCCGTGGTAGAAACATCGTGATTACCGATTAAATCCACAATACCTAGACGCTGCGTTTCGTCGTCTTCCACGACTAGCAAATTCTTCACGGGTCGCTCGACAAACCCCTTAATATCAGTCAAAGCTTTGCTCAATGCTTCGCGACTGACAGGCTTTTGTAAGTAGGCGATCGCCCCTAACTGCAAACTGCGCTGCCGCCCTTCTTCAACTGATACAATGTGAACCGGAATGTGGCGCGTACTTGGGTCGTGCTTCAAGCGATCGAGCACTGTCCAGCCATCCATCACAGGCAAATTTAGATCCAGCATAATCGCAGTTGGCTTGAACTCTCGGGCCATTGCCAAACCGATATCGCTCCGCAAAGCCACCAAACCTTTAAAACCCTGTTCCTGCGCCATATCCACCAGAATTCGAGCGAAGTTTACATCATCTTCAATAATCAAAAGCACGCGATCGTCACTCTCAATATTTTCTCGATCATCAGAAATTAAAGGTGAGGGGTAAGGCGCGATCGGCAAGTGGAAATTCGGCAAAGGAAGTGCGGGAGGATTAGCAGGGGATAATTGAGGCGTTTGCTTGCCCATTCCCGATCCCGTATCATTCATTATTCGCGATTCTTGGTAAGTTTGTGGCAGATAAAGCGTGAACTTACTACCCTCACCAGGGTGACTTGTCAACTTAATTTCTCCACCTAACAAATTAGCGATTTCTCTACTAATTGACAAACCCAAACCCGTGCCCCCGTATTTGCGGCTAGTGCTACCATCTGCTTGTTGGAAAGCCTCAAAAATAACCCTGTGTTTTTCAGCAGAAATCCCTATCCCGGTATCGCTAACTGAGAAAGCCAAAACAGTAGGGGAACTCCTTAAACTTTCTATCTCTAAACTCCACCCTTCCCGCACTACTTCGGCACGCAATTTCACCTCACCTCGCTCTGTAAACTTAAACGCATTAGAGAGGAGATTCTTCAAAACTTGTTGCAGCCGTTTAGCATCAGTATAGAGACCTTTTGGCAACCCAGCCTCAAGCTCTATTTTAAAACTCAACTTCTTATCCTGGGCGATTTGGCGGAAAGTCCGATCCAAATGATCTCGCAAGTCCGTAAACAACACTTGCTCAATTTCCACCGACATCGTGCCTGATTCAATCTTAGCGAGATCCAAGATGTCATTAATCAGCCCCAGCAAATCATTTCCCGCCGAGTAAATTGTGCGCGTATATTCAACTTGCTTCAGAGTCAAATTGCCTTCAGTATTGTCAGAAAGCAATCGAGCCAGAATCAACAGCGAATTTAGCGGAGTTCGCAACTCGTGAGACATATTTGCCAGAAACTCCGACTTATACTTAGAAGTTAGAGCCAACTGTTCTGCTCTTTCTTCCAACAACCCCCTCGCCTGTTCGATATCTCGGTTTTTCCGCTCCACTTCCTTATTTTGCAGCGCTAGCAATTCCGCTTGTTCTTCTAGTTCTTCATTCGTTTGTTGCAACTCTTCCTGCTGACTCTTTAACAGTTCCTCAGATGCGCGGAGTGACTGCGCTTGTTGTTCGAGACGCTTGTTAGTTTCCGTTAGTTCTTTTTGCTGAGTTTGTAACTCTTCTGCCAAAGACTGTGACTGTTTCAGCAACTCTTCCGTCCGCATACTCGCCGCAATTGTATTTAAGACAATGGCGATACTTTCTGTAAGTTGGTCGAGGAATGTCAAGTGTATTTCGCTGAATCGGCGGAACGAAGCTAACTCGATTACTGCCGTCACTTGTCCCTCAAATAATACGGGTAAAACCACCACATTCAGCGGCGTAGATTCTCCCAGTCCCGATCCAATTTTAACGTAGTTTTCCGGCACTTCTGTCAACAGTATCCGTTCTTTTTCCAGGGCGCACTGTCCTACCAAACCTTCGCCTAAATGAAATCTATTTCCTAACTGTTTGCGTTCGCGGTATGCGTAGGTACTTAACAGTTTGAGAAACGGATCGTGTTCGACCGATTCCATCATGAAGAAGACGCCATGCTGAGCAGAAACCAGCGGCGTCAATTCTGAGAGAATTAGTTTAGAAACAGTTTCTAAATCCCGCTGACCTTGTAGCATTCGAGTAAACTTAGCAAGGTTTGTTTTCAGCCAATCTTGTTCAGTATTTTTCTGCGTAGTCTCCCGGAGATTGGCGATCATCTGGTTAATGTTGTCCTTAACGATCGCAACTTCTCCTTCCGTGGCGACGGAAATTGACCTCGTTAAATCGCCTCTGGTAACAGCAATTGCCACTTCGGCGATCGCCCGCAACTGAGTAGTCAAATTCGCCGCCAATTCATTCACATTATCCGTCAAATCTCGCCACGTCCCCGCCGCGCCCGGAACCTTTGCCTGGCCGCCCAATTTCCCTTCAATTCCCACTTCCCGCGCCACTGTAGTAACTTGATCGGCAAACGTCGCCAGCGTATCAATCATCTCGTTAATCGTATCTGCCAGAGTCGCAATTTCTCCCTTAGCTTCCAGCATTAATTTGCGCTTCAAATCGCCATTCGCCACCGCCGTCACAACCTTAGCAATACCCCGCACTTGCGCTGTCAAATTCCCCGCCATTGAGTTTACATTGTCGGTTAAATCTTTCCAAGTTCCCGCAACTCCTTTGACCTCAGCTTGACCGCCCAATTTACCCTCAGTTCCCACCTCCCGCGCCACCCGAGTTACCTCAGAAGCGAAGGAATTAAGCTGATCCACCATCACGTTAATAGTGTCTTTCAACTCCAGAATTTCGCCTTTAACATCTACGGTAATTTTCTTAGACAAATCGCCATTTGCCACCGCTTTCGTGACTTCCGCAATATTCCGCACCTGCGCGGTCAAATTCCCCGCCATCAAGTTAACATTATCGGTTAAATCTTTCCAAGTTCCCCCTACACCCCGCACGTAAGCTTGCACACCTAATTTACCTTCCGTTCCTACTTCCCTAGCAACTCTGGTTACTTCAGATGCGAAGGAACTCAACTGATCCACCATGATGTTAATCGTGTTTTTCAGTTCGAGAATTTCACCTTTAACATCTACTGTAATTTTTTTGGATAAATCGCCATTTGCCACCGCCGTTGTCACTTCGGCAATGTTACGCACTTGTGCTGTTAAATTCCCCGCCATCGAGTTAACTGAATCCGTTAAATCTTTCCAAGTTCCCGCAACTCCTTTAACTTCAGCTTGCACGCCTAATTTCCCTTCGGTTCCTACTTCCCTCGCAACCCTGGTTACTTCCGAAGCGAAGGAATTTAACTGATCCACCATCGTGTTGACGGTGTTTTTTAACTCCAGAATTTCACCTTTAACATCTACAGTAATTTTCTTCGACAAATCGCCATTTGCCACCGCAGTAGTAACAGCCGCAATATTCCGTACTTGCTCTGTCAAACTACCCGCCATAAAATTAACTGAATCCGTTAAATCCTTCCAAGTTCCTGCTACGCCTCGGACATCCGCTTGACCGCCGAGTTTACCTTCGGAACCCACTTCCCTAGCAACCCTGGTTACTTCAGATGCAAAGGAATTAAGCTGATCCACCATCACGTTAATGGTGTTTTTCAGTTCTAAAATTTCGCCTTTAACCTGTACCGTAATTTTTTTAGATAAGTCACCGTTAGCAACAGCCGTCGTCACCTCAGCAATGTTGCGAACTTGTGCTGTTAAATTCCCGGCCATTGAGTTAACTGAATCCGTTAAATCTTTCCAGGTTCCTGCTACTTCCTGCACTTCAGCTTGCACGCCTAATTTCCCTTCTGTTCCCACTTCCCTAGCAACCCTGGTTACTTCAGATGCGAAGGAATTTAACTGGTCAACCATCGTGTTGACGGTGTTTTTCAGCTCGAGAATTTCCCCTTTAACATCTACGGTAATTTTCTTAGATAAATCGCCCTTTGCCACAGCGGTTGTCACTTCAGCGATGTTCCGCACTTGTGCTGTCAAACTGCCTGCCATGAAGTTAACGCTATCCGTTAAATCCTTCCAAGTTCCGGCAACTCCTTTAACTTCTGCTTGACCGCCGAGTTTGCCTTCGGAACCCACTTCTCTCGCCACCCGCGTTACTTCAGAAGCGAAGGAATTTAACTGATCCACCATGATGTTAATCGTGTTTTTCAGTTCGAGAATTTCACCTTTAACATCTACTGTAATTTTTTTAGATAAGTCACCATTTGCCACAGCCGTCGTCACGTCGGCAATGTTCCGTACTTGTGCGGTAAGATTGCCGGCCATCGAGTTAACTGAATCCGTTAAATCTTTCCAGGTTCCTGCAACTCCCCGCACTTCAGCTTGCACGCCTAATTTCCCTTCGGTTCCCACTTCCCTAGCAACTCTGGTTACTTCAGATGCGAAGGAGCTCAACTGATCCACCATGATGTTAATTGTGTTTTTCAGTTCGAGAATTTCACCTTTAACATCTACTGTAATTTTTTTGGATAAATCGCCATTTGCCACCGCCGTTGTCACTTCGGCAATGTTACGCACTTGTGCTGTTAAATTCCCCGCCATCGAGTTAACTGAATCCGTTAAATCTTTCCAGGTTCCGGCCACTCCTTTAACTTCAGCTTGCACACCTAATTTGCCTTCGGTTCCTACTTCTCTAGCCACCCGCGTTACTTCCGACGCAAAGGAACTCAACTGGTCTACCATTGTGTTAACAATTTGCGCTGTTTGGAGGAATTCTCCTTTGAGGGGTCTGTCTTCTATTTCTAAGGCGATAGTTTGCGATAAATCTCCTTTTGCTACGGCCCGAATTACTCTGGCGGTTTCAGAGGTTGGTTGCACTAAATCTGTAATTAGGGTATTGACAGAGTTGACGCTAGCTGCCCATGACCCCTCGGCGCTGCCGATGGTGGCCCGCTGGGCGATTTTGCCTTCTTTACCGACAACTGTGCCGATCCGATCGAGTTCGGCCGCCATTCTCTCATTGAGATCGATAATGTCGTTAAGTTCGTCAGCAATTTTCCCCGCTAGACCCGTCTGGTCTATGGGCATCCGAACTGAAAAGTCCCCTTTTTTGACTGCCACTAAGGTTCTAAGTAACTGTTTGGCATAAGCATTATTGGAATTGGGGCTTGTTATCTGTGCAGTTGACATGACCGTTACCTTTGACGAGTTTGGAGGGGAAGGGGGGAATATTTTTGAGATTATTGATATTATCCGACTAAAGCAGTGTCTGATTGCTTCTGTCGAAAGATGGATGACAAATTGCTGTTTATCAGCTATTTTGTTATTGATTATTTTATACTGGTTCGCAGGCTCTTGTTGGTAACCAGTTAATTGTCGGGTGTCAGGAACAAGCCCGAAAGCCTGTTCCACCCTGTTCTACAAAGAGTGAATTTTATTGTAGGGCGGGCATCCTGCCCGCCCTACAGATTACCAACTGCGATTATTTCCAATTTTGCCACGAACTATTGAAAATAGAAGTACCCGGAAATGCGATGGGATTGGCATTTTGTTGCAACCGCAACTGTAACACTTCCAAGTTTGGCTCGCGAGAGGGCAATTCGTCCACTAATTCATAAGGTAGAATCCCCTTTTCTAGGGAAAAAGCAGCCGTAACTCCCGCCGCCGCACCTGCAGACCATTCAAAAGAATGCACTCGATAAGCAGCCGCCGCTGTGTGGCTAACAGCAATACTTTTACCTGCCACTAACATATTGTCAATTTTCTGGGGAATCATTGCCCGCAGAGGAATTTGGAAGGGATAAGCTTGCCCTTGAGCTTTGCGAGTGCCTTCGCGTTCGGTATTTCCCGGTGCTTCCGGCGGACTGTTGGTCATGCAGGGGTGAAAGTCGATCGCATAATGACCGATACCCACAGAATCAGGATAAATCGTAGCGCGCGATCGCGATTTTGTATCATCAACAGATTGACTTCCCACAGCCAAAGCCGGCGCATTCAAACCACCCACAGCCAACCACAAATTCCGATACTCTTCCTCCGACAAATTCTGGCGATAAAAATCAGCCGTAAAGTCAGTGCGAGACATATCAACTTCCCACACCGTAAAACCTTGAGGCTGATTAAAACTCGGCCGCCCAATAATACGTCTGCCCTCCCGCATATAAGGATATTTAGAAAGTCCGTGCACCGTTCCCATCGGCGAATCCAACCCGCTCAAAAAACGATTGTTTGGATTAGGCTTTTTGACTCCCTCTCCTAGCTGCGAGTCAGTAGTTCCTGTTACCAGCCAGTAGAAAAATCCTTTGGCATTTTCCTCTCCCTTTCGCAAAGTTTCCGTTCGCAAACCGCCCATCCATCCCCCCGGTTGCAGTTGACCGGACTCTTGCAACTGCTCGCGAGAATAAATTAAATTATCCTCAGCAGAACCGGGACGATAGTCATTCCCCCAAGTCCAGTTTTGCATCGAAATATCCCCTGGATAAATCGGGATTTGCTTCGGGTCTGAAGGTCGCTTTTCATCCGGTCTCATGCTCCTAATTTGGCGGTAGGTGAAAACTAAGGGAAAGCTCGCCAATCTCTGCAATTCGTAGCTGTAGTAAGGAGCGTATTGTTGATAAAAAGACGGCACTTGATGCTGCTGGGGTTCCTTCGTTGCCTGCATCGCAAAGGTGTAGGTAAAACCTTGAGTGCAGTAAGAATCGCCGGTTGCGCTGGGGGAGGAAGGTTCGAGAGGGGAACGCGGGTCAATTCCGAGGCGGTAGGGAACATCCGCAAGTCCGATCAATTCGCCTGTTTCGGTGGCATCTACAACGTACCAATCAGCACCTTTAGGTTGAGAATTTGACGGGTTAGGTGGTTTAGGAATAAACCGAATAATAGTTTTATTAAATCGCGGAGAATTTTCGTAGCGATAGGCATCTTCGATCGTCTGAGACAGAGTTTCCGTGTTGAGTGGTGGCGTGTTGGCCGCGGCTTTATGTTGAATGGCGATCGCACTTTTAATTTGTTGGCCCCCAACCGCATTCCCCGCCACAGCAGGAGTAATTGCTAGTTCTTTAATAACCGTATTGGGAAACCATTTCAGCGTGCCTTTGCCTTTTCTAGCGGCATCCTGCAAGATGTTAAATAGAATTTTGTGACCGTCGTAGGGCATGAAACAGGAATAGCTAACCCAACAGCCTCCGGGATTTAGCCGGCCGTAATGTTGCTCGATCCGCCGCCGCAATTCTAGGTAGCCGCGGGGGTAAAATAAGAGCGATCGCTGAGTCTCTCTTTCATCGAGTGCGGAAGTTCCCTGGGAGGAAATTTGACCGCCTACCCAGTCAGTAATTTCAGTAAGGCAAACTGTGCGCCCCGCCAGTAAACCTTCGTAAGCGGTAGCAGCGCCTGCGAGCCCGCCGCCTGCTACTAGAATGTCGCAAGTTTCTGCATTGTCTGGATTTCGCGGAGGTGCGGCAAATACTGGCGAAATGCTCCCAATCGCGGAAATGATGCCGAGAGTGAGGCTAAGGATCGATCGACCTTTGAGCAAAAATAGATAGTGTCTAAGTTTCATCAGAGATTGTGGAATTAATTTTGACATAGCGCGAAAAACACTCATGCCATCTAAATGTTTATTTTGCAGTATACTGGTATTTCGCGGTGTTGTCAGGGAAAACTTTTTTAGATAAGAGGCATTAATACCAGCAACAACTATTGAACAGCCGGCTCTACCTTATGCTCAAAATTGTCAAAATTTTTAGATCATTGATTCCTTTTGAGAGTTTAACAATTACCACCAGTTTAACTTTTTCGGAAGTTTTACGCAGGTTGGACGAAGTTGTTATTCCTCCCAAAGTTTTTAGAATAATTATACCCTTTGGTCCGCCACCTCCCAAACCTTATGAAGGAACAATTTCTGGCAAAACATTCAAAATTAATCGCATCATCATCGGTCGAAATTTATTGTTCCCAATTATAGAAGGAGATATACATAGCCAACAGTTCGGTTGTTCCATCAAAATTAGGATGACTTTACATAAAATAGTTATAGGAATTCTGATTCTTTGGCTGTGGACAACTGGCAGTATTGGAATGTTTTCTTTATTTGCTTGGTTAGTCGAACCCTCCGTGGGAGCAATATTTTTACCAATTTTAGGAATGTTTATTTTGGGCTGGCTTTTATGCTTGATTCCCTTTAAAATAGAAGCAAAAGCAGCTACAAAATTTTTGTCTATACTCTTAACCTAAAGTAATTTGTAACGGCAATGTTTTAGCTGTATTATTAAAAATAATTTAGGTTCATCGATCGTCAGCGGCGGTAAAAAAACTCCCAATTTATGCGTCAAAACCAACTCAAACAAAAAATTAAACAAGGCGAAACCGTCCTCGGTTTATTTATGAACTGCGCTTATCCCGCATTCATGGAAATATGCGGTCACGCTGGATTCGATTTCGCTGTTATCGATATGGAACACGGCCCCCTGAACCCGCTTGCTGCTGAAGATTTGTGTCGCGCCGCCGACTGCACTGGAATTGCACCGATTATTCGCGTCCGCAAAAACGACGGGCCGCAAATTCAACGAGCTCTCGACATCGGCAGTGCAGGCGTTCAAGTACCTCAAATAGAAAGCAAAATTGATGCCGAAACCGCTGTCAAAAGCGCTAAATACAGTCCTCTGGGCACGCGAGGCCTTTCCTTCGCTACGCGGGCGGGACTTTACACCGCCGCAGGTACAAATATCACCGACAAACTCAACGAAGAATCCTTGGTTGTGATTCATGTCGAAGGCAAAGCTGGCATTGACAACCTGGAAGAAATTGTTACTGTCCCAGAGGTGGACGTGATTTTTCTAGGGCCTTACGATCTGTCACAGTCGATCGGCATTCCAGGCCAAGTCCGCGATCCCCGAGTCATCGACATGATGCAGGAGGCAGTGCAAACCATCCGCAAAGCAGGCAAAGCCGCGGGTACTTTTGCTGACAACCCCGAAATCGCCCAGCAGTGGATTGATGCTGGCGTTCAGTACGTCACACTTGGGGTCGATGTTGCCGTTTTCCTGGGGGCCTGTCAGTCGCTGGTGAAAGCGGTCAAGCGATTTTAGATTTTAGATTTGGGATTTTGAATTAAAAGAAGAACCTGCCCCCGGATTCATCTTGCAAGCTTTACGATATCTTTGCAATTTTTGTAATGTCTTTTACGACACATACAAAAAACCTGCGCTAGAGTAGAAGCATACACCTCCTCAAGGCAAAATTAGGGAGGGGAGCAAGGCTTCAGGGAGTAAAATCTATGAAAACCGTATTAGAATCCATTCATTTGGATTATGCCTTCATGTTTACTTTCAAAAAAGTAAACTCTATTAAGCTAGAAGGTTTCAAGGAATTTTTTGACGATATGCCTGTCGATCCGTATGTAAAAGGTAAGTATCGTTCTAGAAGATTATCGCGGTTTACAGTCAACGGAGATGAGTTAGTTAAGTTACCTCACGGCTATTTGTTTCAAAGCAAAACATACAATCCGCTAGTGGGTGATATCAGGCGGGAATTTGCCGAATTGGACGATCGGCTAATCGCCCTCGATAATTTCAAACAGATGATTTTTGCTTTTTTCGATTCCTGCAAAATTCACCCGGAAGCTGAAATCGGCATCCATCAAATCAGGACGACTTGTTCGCCGCACAATTTCGGAAACCCCGCACCGGAAGGCATTCACCAAGACGGTACTGATTTTATCGGGATTTTCTCGGTTGACAGAACTAATATTGTAGGCGGGGAAACGCATTTGTACTTGGCTAAAAAAGAGAAGCCTGTTTTTAATAAAGTTCTGCAGCCAGGGGAATTGCTGTTAGTTAACGACCACGAGTTTTTCCACTTTACTACACCGATTAAACCGGAATCTGAAGGGGTGGGAACCAGGGATGTGTTTGTGCTGACTTCTCCGAGTTTGCTTACCGATTGAGGATACAGTCCAGGACGCATAACCTAATGATGTAGGGTGCGCAGTGCGCACCTTACTCCGATTACCCATTACTGCATCCCACAGATCGCCTTTGGGTTGCGCCCCCACCCCTCTCGATCGCGGTTAATGCTTGGGAAAATCGATTCCTGAAATGGATATTCCTTCCATCTTCTGCACATATCGTCCTTGAGCCGCTACACATTCTGCCATTTTTTTAGCTTGTATCGGTTGACTCCTTGGATCGGGGGAGATACCTCTATACTCCCATGTACCGCGAATGTCGCCAGAGAATGCTTTTCCATTGTTGTTTAATACAAGCTCTGTGCCAGTGGCATCAATATAGAATTTCCCATTTTCCAAAGACACGCTGCTAATTGTGATAGATTCGACTCCTTTGTAGGGATTTGCAGGGCCATCGACGATCTTGATGCAGATTCTATTGTTTTGATGTGCAATCTCTCTACGGGAGTTATTGAACATCGTTCCTTGAGCGTAGTAAGCTCCTGTGGGTAGAATTGTAGAGCCTTGTTGATTACTTTGAGCAGATGACAATGATGAGATTGACAGAAGGATAGAACTAAAAATTAGTGTTTCGATCGCCAAAAATTTCATTTGCAATAAAACTCCATTAAAATTATTTTTTCAGATTCTACACGATCGCAGATGCTCTATAAACTTCTTTAGAGTTCTTGCAAAAGTCAAATTCATCCCCGCCAGTCCTCCCATATCTGGCTATAGATATAGTAACTATAACAAGCCGTACAAATGTCCTATGAAGGTCAACGCCCGCCCTTCACTCTGTTTTGCTTGCTTGTGGAAGAAACTGTAGAGCGATCGCACTCCTAACATGAATCTTTATTTATTTGTATTTTTTTTAAGAAATGTTAAAAAATACAATTTAAAGTAAAGCTTAAGTTTTGCTTTAAAGTACACAGTAGAATTAGGTATCAGAGCATAAATCTACTTACAAATTGACACTTCCTAAAAAAAAACCTGTGTATTAATATTTAAGAGAGACTGCAAGGATGATTAACTTAGCCGGCTACGAAATCACCAGCCAAATTCATGAAACTAACAATTCTTTAGTTTACCGAGGACTGAGAAAGGAAGACAACCAACCGATAATTCTCAAATTTCTCAAGCAAGATTATCCGATGCCAGCTTCGTTAGTCAGATACAAGCAGGAATACGAAATTACACGCAATCTTCACCTAGAAAGTGTGCCTAAAACCTACAGCTTAGAAAGATACCAGAACAGTTTGGTTATCATTTTCGAGGATAGTGGTGGAGAATCATTAAAGCTGTGGTTGACTTCTCAAAAACTTACCTTAGAAGAGTTTTTGTCAACAGCTATTAAAATAACCACAGCTTTAGGTCAAATTCATCAACATAACATTATTCATAAAGATATCAACCCCAGCAATATTATTATTAACTCCACAACAGGGCTAGTTCAAATTATAGATTTTGGCATCTCTACTGTTTTAACTCGTGAGAATCCTACCCTAAAAAATCCTAATTTTTTAGAAGGCACTCTGAGCTATATATCGCCGGAACAAACAGGCAGAATGAACCGATCGATAGACTACCGCACGGATTTTTACTCACTAGGGGTCACTTTTTACGAACTGCTAACGGGGCAAGTACCCTGCGATTACAACGATGCAATGGAATTAGTGCACTGTCATATTGCTAAACAACCAGTAGCGCCCCATGAAATCACTCCAGAAATTCCTAAAGTTGTTTCTGATATGGTGATGAAGCTGTTAGAAAAAACGGCTGAAAAAAGATACCAAAGTGCTTGGGGTATCGTCGCAGATTTTGAAGAATGCCTGGAACAATTACAGGCTACAGGAACGATTGTAGATTTTGCGATCGCCCAAAAAGATATTACGGATAAGTTTCAAATTCCGCAAAAACTCTATGGTAGAGAACGAGAAGTAGAAACCTTATTAGCCGGCTTCGATCGCGTCAGCAATGGCACGACAGAAATTATGTTAGTGTCGGGTTACTCTGGCATTGGCAAATCAGCCTTAGTGCAAGAAGTTTATAAACCGATTACTAAAGCTAGGGGTTATTTTATTGCGGGGAAGTTTGATCAATTTCAACGCAATATTCCTTACTCAGCTATTGTTAAAGCTTTTCAGTCATTAGTCAAGCAACTCTTAAGCGAAAGTGAAACTCAACTCAATGGCTGGAAAGAAAAACTTTTAGCTGCTTTTGGTGATAACGGTCAAATAATTATAGATGTCATTCCCGACATAGAACTCATCGTTGGCAAACAGCCACCAGTCCAAGAATTAGGTGCTACGGAAGCGCAAAACCGTTTTAATTTAGTCTTTCAAAAATTCATTCGGATATTTGGCTCAGTTGAGCATCCCTTAGTCATCTTTCTGGACGATTTGCAATGGGCTGACTCCGCTACTCTGAAATTGCTGCAAGTAATGATGGCAGATGAGGAAACGAAATATTTATTCCTAATTGGTGCTTATCGAGATAACGAAGTTAACCCCACGCATCCTCTGATAATGACTCTGGATGCGCTGCACAAACAAGAAGCGACTATTAACCAAATTACTTTAACTCCCTTAAATATCGAACAGATAGCTAAGTTGATTGCTGATACTGTGCGTAGGGATAGAGGAACAGTCATGCCCCTAACTGAGTTAGTCGTCGGTAAAACTCAAGGCAATCCTTTTTTTGTCAATCAGTTTCTCAGAATTCTCTATGAAGAAAATCTCCTAATTTTTAATTCATTGCAAAAAAATTGGGATTGGAATATTTCACAAATCGAAGCAGTAGGGATTACCGATAACGTCGTTGAGTTGATGGTCGGTAAATTGAGAAAAATGTCAGATTTAACTCAGCAAGTTTTACAGTTAGCTGCTTGTGTTGGCAATAGTTTTGACTTAAATACTCTGTCGATAGTCAACGAAAAATCAACCGCCGAAACTTTTCAAGAGCTAGTGCCAGCCATCCAAAACGGATTAATTTTAGCCACTTCTGAATTAGGCGCAACGGAAGAAGAGATAGTTAAAGCTCATCTGGTGATTACTACTTATAAGTTTTTACACGATCGCGTGCAACAAGCAGCTTATGCTCTGATTGAGGAAAGTTCTAAAAAAACTGTTCACTTACAAATCGGTCGCCTGCTGTGGCAAAATACATCACCAGAGAAACGAGCGGAAGATATATTTGCGATCGTCGATCATTTGAATCTGGGAATTGAACTCATTAGTGATGAATCGGAACGAACTGAAATTGCAAAACTTAATTTAACCGCAGGTCAAAAAGCTAAAGCAGCAACGGCTCATGCTGCGGCTACCCAATATTTGCAAGCAGGTTTGGGACTGCTAGCAAATTCTAGCTGGACTCATCATTACGAACTGACATTAGCACTACATACCGAAGCAGCAGAGGCAGCATTTCTGAGTGGTGATTTTGACCGGATGCAGAAATTAGCATCAGTCGTGCAAAACTGTGCCAAAACCCTATTGGAAAAAATAAAAGTCTATGAAGTCCAGATTCAAGCTTCCGTGTCGCAGAAAAAGCTACTAGAAGCAGTTAATAGAGGGCTACAAGTTTTAAAGCTGTTAGGGGTGGAGTTTCCCCAAGAGCCAAACCCGTCAGATATTGGGCAAGCACTGGGGGAAACGGCGGCAATTTTGAAGGGGAAGCGAATTGAGGATTTAAGTGACCTGCCTCAAATGACCGATCCATATAAACTAGCAGCTATGAGACTTATATCAAGTATCTTTGCTCCTGCATACATTGCTGCTCCACAACTGTTGCTCTTGACGGTGTGCAAACAAGTAGATTTATCCGTCCAATATGGTAATGCTTCTGTTTCTCCCTTTGCTTATGCCAATTATGGTTTTCTTCTTTGTGGAATTGTCGAGGATATTGATTCGGGTTATCAGTTCGGTCAATTAGCTTTAAGTCTATTGTCAAAGTTAAATGCTCAAGAAATTAAAGCCAAGACAGTTGTCCATGTAAATATATTTACCCAACATTGGAAAGAGCCTCTGAGAGAAACCTGCGAGCCTTTAATGTCTGCTTACTCTAGCGGAATAGAGACAGGAGATTTAGAATATGCAGGCTTTAGTTTAATACATTCCTCCTGTGCAGCTTACTATAGCGGCCAAGAACTGACTGTGCTGGACAGAGAGATAGCAATTAACAGAGATGCTATTTATAATGTCAAGCAAGAAATAGCGCTTAATTATATAGAAATAAATTGGCAAGCTATATTAAATTTGTTGGGAAAAAGCGAAAAAACTTGCATTCTGAAGGGTGAAGCCTGTGATGAGGAGCTGAAGTTGCCATTATACCAGCAGGCAAAGGACAAATCGGCAGTTGCATACATATATTTGAACAAAATTTACCTTTGTTATTTGTTTGAAAATTACTCAGAAGGCATTGAAAATACTGCTCTAGCAGAGACGTGTTTAGATGCAATGGTAGGATTGCCCGTTATTCCTATCTTCCATTTTTACGATTCTTTGGTGCGGTTGGCAGTGTATTCTGATACTCCACAGTCAGAGCAACAGGTCATTCTGAAGCGAGTACAAGCTAATCAAGAAAAAATGCAAAAATGGGCGCATCATGGGCAAATGAATTATTTGCATAAATTCTATCTAGTAGAGGCAGAACGGCATCGGGTTTTAGGGGAAAAAGTAGAGGCGATCGAAATGTACGACAAGGCTATTTCCCTTGCTAAAGAAAACGAGTACATCAACGAAGAAGCACTAGCTCACGAACTGGCTGCCAAGTTCTACCTGTCATGGGGCAAAGAAACGATCGCCCAAGCTTATATGCAAAACGCTCATTATAGCTACCAACTCTGGGGCGCTATAGCTAAAGTTAAGGATTTAGAAGAAAAATACCCCCAATTAATAGCGAGAACATCAGCCAAGACAACAACTCAAACACAAGTTAACCACACAACAACTGCGCTTACGACCACTAGCACTAATTTGGGGGAGACGCTAGATTTAGCCACAGTCATGAAAGCTTCTCAAGCGATTTCAGGGGAAATTGTTTTGAGTAAGTTACTGGAAAGGTTGATGAAAATTGCGATCGAGAATGCCGGGGCCCAAAAAGGCTTTTTGATTTTAGAAAAAGCGGGAAATTGGGCGATCGAGGCAGAAGGTTCGGTTAACAAGGATGAAGTTAGCGTGCTGCGATCGCTTCCCCTCAATGCAGAAGCTGCTTCTGGGGAAATGCCAAAACTGGCAAGTGCGATCGCCCACTACGTCATCCGCACCCAGGAAAACGTAGTTTTAAATAACGCCACCCAAGAGGGACAATTTACCTGCGATCCTTATATAGCAGCCACTCAACCGAAATCGATTCTCTGCACTCCTCTGCTGCACCAAGGCAAACTGACAGGCATTCTTTACCTAGAAAATAACCTGACAGAAGGAGCTTTCACCACAGATAGACTAGAACTGTTAAAATTGTTATCAGCTCAAATAGCCATTTCCATTGAAAATGCCCAACTCTACAATAACTTGCAGGAGTTCAATCAAAACTTAGAGCAATTAGTGAGCGATCGCACCTACGAATTATCCAACACGCTGGATGCTTTAAAAGCGGCTCAAAGTAAGCTAGTAGAATCTGAAAAAATGGCATCTCTAGGAGGATTAGTCGCTGGTGTCGCCCACGAAATTAATACTCCCATCGGCGTCGGCGTCACCATTGCGTCAGCTTTGGTCGAACATAGCACAGATTTTGCTTTTACTTATAAGAGTGGCAAAATGAAACGCTCCGAGCTAGAAGAATTTTTGGATATAGCAACCCAGAGCAGTAACACCCTTCTAATTAATCTTAATCAAGCTGCGGCATTGATTCAGAGCTTTAAAGAAGTGGCAGTCGATCGCTCTAGCGAAGAACGACGAACTTTCGGGGTCAGAGATTATCTGGATGAAATTTTAATCCAATTAAAACCAAAATTGAGAAATAGCCAACATTCGATCGAAGTTAAGGGAGACACCAAGATTGCCATAGATTCTTATCCAGGTGCTTTATCCCAAGTTGTCACAAATTTACTGATGAACTCTCTGATTCATGCTTACGAACCGGGCGAATCTGGTCAGCTTGTTTTTGATTGGCAACAAGATAAGGAGCAACTTTGCTTAGAATATTCCGATGATGGTAAAGGCATTCCTCCCGAAAATTTAACTAAAATTTTTGAACCATTCTTTACTACCAAACGCGGTCAGGGTGGTAGCGGATTAGGATTGCATATTGTCTACAATTTAGTTACCCAAAAACTTCTGGGTGAAGTAGAATGTACAAGTGAGGTGGGAGTGGGAACGAAATTTATTATTAAGTTACCCCTACAAATCGAGTCAAAACCGTAGTTTTCCCAATCAAAGCATTAGTAATAAAAAAGGGTGAGTAGTAATGGAGCAAAATATTTACGGCTTTTCAACTGACAAATCATCTCAAGAACTGTTCTTTATTGAAGAAGTTGACTCAGATGAGGATGTACTTTTTGCCGATGAAGTATCGGAAGATACCTCGACTGAAAGCTGGAAAATTTTGATTGTAGATGATGAGGCTCACGTTCACACAGCTACCGATATTGCCTTAAGAAAGTTTGTGTTTGAAAATAAATCCTTAAAGTTTATTAATGCTTATTCCGCTACTGAAGCTAGACAGTTAATCCAAGAACATCCTGATGTAGCCATCATCCTGCTTGATGTAATCATGGAAACGGATGATGCTGGCTTAGAGTTTGTTAAATATGTCCGCGAAGTGTTAGGCAATCAGTTAGTGCGAATTATTTTACGCACCGGCCAACCCGGACAAGTACCTGAAAAAAGCGTTATTATCAATTACGATATTAATGACTATAAAACTAAAACTGAATTAACGACATCAAAGCTATACACTACAGTGCTAACAGCTTTGAGAAGTTTTTGTCTCGGTCATAAATTGCAGTCAGAAATAGAGCAGCGCGAACAAGTAGAGAAAGCACTGCGTATCAGTGAAGAAAAAGAACACCAAAAAGCTCTTGCCTTAGAGCATTTTGTCAAAGAACTGCAAGAAACACAACTCCAGCTAGTTCAAAGTGAAAAAATGTCGAGTCTCGGTCAATTAGTTGCAGGTGTCGCTCATGAAATTAACAATCCGGTTAACTTTATTTACGGCAATATCTCCTATGCCAAAGATTATATTAAAGAACTCATCTATATGTTGAATCTCTACCAACTGCATTACCCGCAACCCGAAGCAGAAATTCTCCAAGCGATAGAAGATGGAGAGTTGTTATTTATCATGGACGATTTGCCAAAGTTGCTTTCTTCCTTGCAGTTAGGCATCGAACGCATTCGTGTGATTGTGGAGTCTCTACGAAATTTTTCGCGCTTAGATGAAACTGAAATCAAATCAGTAGATATTCACGAAGGTATTAATAGCACCTTGATGATATTGCAGCACCGGCTAAAAGCTAGGGCAGATCGTCCTGCTATTAACGTGATTAAAGAGTATAGTCCATTGCCACTTGTGACCTGTTATGCAGGTCAGCTCAACCAGGTGTTTATGAACCTTTTAGCGAATGCTATAGATGCTTTGGAAGAGCGGGGAAGTAGAGAAGAGGGTAAAGTTTTTCACCCCCAAATTTTGATTCGTACTGAAGTCGTACCGGGCAATTCCTATGACAACATTAGCACTGGTTCAGACATTCGGGTCACAATTGCTGATAATGGTATTGGCATGACTGAGAAAGTTCGTTCAAAACTTTTCACTCCCTTTTTTACTACTAAGCCAATCGGAAAAGGTACAGGCATGGGATTGTCAATCAGCAAAAAAATTCTGCTAGAAAAACACTGCGCTCAACTACAGTGTTTTTCTACGCCAGAGCAGGGAACGCAGTTTATTATTGAGATGCCGACTATCTGTACACCAAGCAATTTCGCGGTATCTATGGTCTAGGAAACTGATTGGGCCCAATTCATCATATAGCGGTTTTCAGTTGCAGGGGAGAAATCAGCAGTAATTCCGAAAGTTGCGGTAACGGGCTGAGACAAAAACTGAAGCCAAAAAGGCTTAAAACCTAGATAGAGAAAGACTTTTACCTCGAAGGGGCATGAATCTAATATTTACACTGGTTTCAGGCATTTTTAGGCCATAGACCTCTTTCTTTTGCGAGGGAGAGGTTTTCAGCCCCTAAAAAGGTGAGAAAATGTCTAAGTTTCATTAAGCAACTCACACATAACTCCTATCGAAACTTCCGTTCTGACTCTTGAATGGGAACATCATTAATACTAGCTTCACGTCTTCGCATTAACCCATTTTCTGCAAATTCCCACTGTTCGTTACCATAGGCGCGATACCAGTAGCCAGAATCATCGTGCCACTCATACTCAAATCGAACAGAAATCCGATTGTCTGTAAAACTCCACAGTTCTTTCTTTAAACGGTAATCTAGTTCCTTTGCCCATTTTCGTCTTAAAAAAGCCTTGATTTCTTCCCGTCCGCTGAAGAATTCGGCACGATTTCGCCACTGAGAATCTTCCGTATAAGCTAAGGCTACTCGTTCTGGATCGCGGGTATTCCAGGCATCTTCAGCAGCTTGAACTTTGGCTTTAGCCGTTTCCAACGTAAAGGGCGGTAGAGGTGGTTTAGTTTCCATAAGCTTTGTTTTTTGTGATTGTAAAAGGTAAGGTGCGGGATGCTCGCGCTACAGAGAGAGTTTTGGGACTTTCATATCAATCCTCAGCATCGGGATCGATTTCCATTGCTCGCAGTCGCTCCGCTAACTGGGTGACTTTTCGCTCTGCTTGTTCGGCTCTTTCCCGTTCTTGTTGAGTTCTTTATTGCCAGTTCTCATTTCATAAATATTCTAGTAAGGAATGCAGATAATTCTCTCGTACACCCAAAACTTACTGGGTTTAGTTGTTGTACCGTCAACGGCCACAGTCAAGGGAGTACGTGAAGCGAAGCTATTCCGAAGGGAATCGCGCTCTTCCTCTCCATTACCGCTAGCAAATTCTAAAGCAATGAACGGAGCCATGTGTTCGGGCCAAAGTACATAAGAACGGCGAAAACCGTCCAGTGTTGCCGGTACATTCGGCACGTAAAACCAATCCGGTGCTTCTGCACCTCGCTCTGGCGGGTCAGTTTCTCGCCAGTAAATGCCGCAATCTTGCCCGATCGCATATTGTCCGTCTGGATGCAGCCGCTCTACCACCGGCCCGATCGAATCTGTCAGAATGATACTCTGGGGATGCTCCTGAAAATTTTTTACAAATGTACCGTCTTCGTCTGGCAATTGGCTATGGTCGGGGAATGCAAGAGGCAGACCAGTAGCAGTTATTGTCTCGTTCATCGTCGTTTTCCGTGCAGTTATGGTTGATTCTACTGCGAAATTTTAAAGCAATCCGATTTGAAACTCTAGCTAATATTAACTAAACCCAGCTAACCACAGCGGAAGCATCAACAGCAACCCGACAGAAGTGATGGCGATGCTGCTAGCTAACAAATCGCGATCGAGCTCGTAGACTTCTGCTAAAATCAGCACGGAAAGAGCTGTGGGCGTTCCCGACATCAACACCAACACGAACCTCGGATCGCCGCTCAATCCGAAATAACTAGCACCCAATCCGATCAGCACCGGCACAATTACCACTTTTAACAGCGACGGGATTAACGCCAGTTCAAAACTTTCCCATGTTTTAATAGACCTCAGCCGGATGCCAACCAGCAGCAAAGCACTGGCAATTACGACCCAAACAGCAGTCTGCAATCCCGATTCTACTGTTTCCGGCAGGGGGATGTTTCTCGTATAAAAACCAATTAAAAAAGCCCAAAGGGCGGGAACTGTCAGCACGTCCCGGATCGAAGTCCGCCAGTGTTTTTTTTGCTCTGAATTTCCGAAATAGCTAGCAATAAATACACCAAAACAATAAGTTCCAATAACGTTGTTAGTGACGCTGTACAAGACTGCCCAGTTGTTGTTCTGGGTGCTGATGATAGAGGGGGTGATTGCTAATCCCACAAAGCCTGTATTCCCTAACATTGCAGCTAGGATAAAACTCCCTTCGCTCGATCGCTTCAAGGAATTTATATTTAACAAAAATAAATTTACTAGAGAATTTTTGCCCTGAAAATAGGGCTTTTTGATGTGGGCCGCACTCAGCCTACGCAATAACACCCAAGTCAGCCAAGCACAACTCGTACTCAGAAATAACACGAATATGGCGATCGCCGGCGTGAATCCCACAGCACCCGAAAAATCGCTTTGACGGGCTAAAACTAGAATTTGCAGCGGTATCCCAATCCAGAAAAGAAAGTGGCTCAGCAGCTTGGGAAAATCAACTGGGATGTACCGAAACAGCAGCAGTCCCAAGCCAGTCCAGATAACGAGAGGCGTATAAGCGTGAAATAAGGTTTCAATCATAAAAATTTAACTTGACAATTTGAAATGCCTTTATCTATTAATAATAATGGTAAAATCCATTTGAAAAATGCGAATTGTCGTTAGCGGACCCCTCGAAGAGGATCGCACTTGCACGCTTTTTCGTCCTAGGGTGTTGGTCACACTCCAGGCCCAAAAATTTTTGCCCACATTCCCGCATCTTGCAGGACAATATTTTCAGACTCGCAGTCCCAAAAGATTGCAGCTTTTTACCTTCACATTCACCAAACCTCTTGTAATTTGAAAAATGTGCGATCGAGCTATCTTGCCTTGGACGAACTGATGTCCCACGTTTTCCTGCCATTTCTCTCGAACCAAAACAGGGCGACACTAAAGCTGCTAGTGACTTGCACTCCTTAATTCAATTTCAAAGCATTAACAGGCACCTCATCCCAAGAACTAACAGTCCGCAAAGTAGCAACCCAGCCCTGCTGTTTTTGATCTGCCGTCAAATTCTTCTCAAAAGATTCGTGGCAATCCTTCGCTTGGCTTTCATCGCAACAAGCAATGCAAGAATAAAGAATACCCGACGGATCGATTTGCTCGTTTACCCAAATAATCACGATCTACTCTCTCAATCAAAATCTACTGTTACTTAAATTTTCCTATATTTTTGCCACTTAAGTAGGTCGGTATTAATTAACCGAAGTGCGGCCTTTTAGCTTAACAGGCAAGATGCCTGTTCCACACACAGGCAAGATGCCTGTTCCACAAAAGATGAGTTTTTTGTGGGGTGGGCTTCTAGCCCGCCCTGAATTACTTCGATGCCAAAGTTGCCAAAGACTCGCCCGCAACCCGGCAAATCCGCCAGTCGGGCATCACATCAGCACCGATACCCTTGTAAAATCCGATCGCCAATTCATTCCAATCCAAAACACTCCATTCCAAACGCCCGCAGCCCCTTTCAACGGTTAACTGCGCTAAATAAACTATCAAAGACTTGCCAATACCCCGTCCTCGAAACTCAGGGATCACAAACAAATCTTCCAAATAAATTCCCGGCTGAGTCAAAAAAGTAGAATAATTGTAAAAAAACAGCGCCCAGCCCACAACCCGATTTTCGCACTCGGCTAAAATCGCTTCAGCAAAAGGTCGATCGCCAAACAAATGATTCTCCAAATCAACCGCATTGCCAGTAACGGCATGAGATAATTTTTCGTACTCAGCTAAAGCTTTAATCAAATCAAACAGCACCGGCACGTCGGCGCGGGTAGCTGGGCGCAAAATTACCTCAGAAGACATAAATAAGTAAGTACGACGCGACAATCAACAATTAAAAATACCACATCAAGACATTTTTGATTTGTAATTTTTAATTAAGTTGGTCAACCTTGAATTAACATATTTAGGGCGACGTTGGAGTGCCCACCCACAATAACTTTAAGATTTTTCACAATGCAAACTCAATGTTTTTTAGCTTATTTCAACCAGCCCTTCAATCGCTCCGTCACTTGAGGCCGACGCAGCTTTCGCATTGCCTTATTTTGAATTTGACGGACTCGTTCGCGGGACAAATTGAACAAACTGCTGACCTCTTCTAAAGTGTAAGGTTCGCCGGTCAGCAAACCGTAACGCATAGCAACAATCTCTTTTTCCCGCTCAGTCAAAATACTGTCCAACACCTCCAAAATATCTTGGCGCATCATCATCTCATTCATCTGAGCTTCTGGAGATTGCGTTGCGTTATCTTCGAGAACATCCAAAAGTTCCGAACTTTCTTCTGAGCCGATGCGGTGGTTGAGAGACAAAGATTGTCGACGTACTTGCTGGAGGTAGCGAAGCTGTTCGCAAGAAACTTGCATTTCTCTAGCCAGTTCAGTTTCATTTGGATTGCGTTGAAGAGAACGCTTCAAATCTCGATAAACTTTTTTGAGTTTATTTAACTGTTCCACAATGTGAACAGGCAAGCGAATCGTCCGCCCTTGATTGGCAATTGTCCGGGTAATTCCTTGGCGAATCCACCAATAGGCATAAGTAGAAAACTTGTAACCCTTCTCCGGATCGAACTTTTCGGCGGCCCGGTTCAAACCCAAAGCTCCTTCCTGAATTAAATCGAGAAAAGGCACGCCCCGATTAAGATAGCGTTTGGCAATCGAAACCACCAAGCGCAAATTCGAGCTGATCATTTTCCGTTTCGCCGACTGACACTGATGGCGAAGCTGTTGCAGTTGAGTTTCGCTCACTCCCAAAGCCGCTGCGAGTTCAGCTTTTGTTGGCACTCTGTCTAATTCCTGCTGCAAACGCTGTTCTAGTTCATCCAGGGCTACCAATTCTTGAACGCGGCGCGCCAACTCCACCTCTTCGGTGGCAGTCAGTAGAGGATAGCGAGCCATTTCCTTGAACAAAGCTCCCACTGGATCGTCCGCCGACCAGTTGTTGTATGCTGACGAGCGAGTTACCGTGGGACGATCGATCTCAGTGTCTTCATCTTGTGCGATCGCGAATGAGGCTTCGGGTGCCACCGCAAAACTGCCTAGGTCAGATTCTGCCATATCGTGCTTGGTGTCGGTGGAATGATTTGAAAAGTATCCCTTAACTTTAACCAATTTAACCGAAAATTTCCGAAATCCATTTAGAAGCTCGTGACAGAAATTAGATGACCCCAATTTTATACCTTTCTATTGAGTTCGAGCCAGTAAAGGAGCTGCCTGCAATAATTGCTGAGTGTAAGGGTGCTGCGGATTAGTAAAAATATCCCTAGTCTTACCGATTTCAACAATTTTTCCAGCATTCATTACCGCAATGCGATCGCAAAAAAATCTCGCCACCCACAAATCGTGCGTAATGAACAGATAAGTCAAATTAAATTCCTTCTTCAACTCCAACATCAGTTCTAATACTTGAGTCTGCACGCTGGCATCCAGCATACTCACGGGTTCGTCGCAAATTATCAGTTGCGGCCGAGTAATCAAAGCGCGCGCGATCGAAACTCGCTGCTGTTGTCCTCCTGACAATTCCCCCGGATAGCGGCGAAAGAAATCCTCCCCTGGAGTTAAACCCACCCGCTCTAACATTTGGATTACTTGTTTTTTAGCTTCGCTACCATTCGCTAATTTGTGAATAAATAAAGGGTCAGCAATACTTTGCCCCACAGTCATCATCGGATTGAGGCAAGCGTGGGGGTCTTGAAAGATCATTTGCATTTCGCGGCGGTGCTTCCTCACAGCATCGCGGTTCAGGGCAGTTATATCTATTCCTTGAAATTCCACTTTGCCGCCCGTCGCAGTAATTAGCTGCAAAATCGTGCGTGACAAGGTACTTTTGCCGCAGCCGGACTCCCCCACCAGCCCTAGGGTTTCTCCCCGTTCTAGCTCTAAACTAACGCCGTCTACTGCTTTAATTACCTGGCGATTCCTGGAAAACAACTGATCTAATAAATTGCTTTCTAAACTGTAGTGTTGCTGCAAATTCGTTACGGTCAAAAGAGGCGAATTTGTTGAGTTTGCAGTAACGACTTCAGTCGTGATTTCCTCGAATGCTAACCCTTTGTCAGAATCGGCTTGAATGTGCAAAGCTGCTTTGAGGAGCGATCGAGTATATTCGTGCTGCGGCTTTTCAAAAACGTTTTGCACCGGCCCTGTTTCTACGACTTTACCGCCGTACATCACCGCAATGCGATCGCAATACTCAGCCACCATCGCCAAATCGTGAGAAATCAACAAAATAGCCGTTCCCCGTTCCTCGCAAAGTCTGGTTAATTCCTGCAAAATCTGAGCAGCTACAGTTACGTCCAAACTTGTAGTCGGTTCGTCCGCCACAATTAATTTTGGATCGAGCAAAAGAGCCAAAGCAATTGCTACTCTTTGCCGCATTCCGCCGCTAAATTCGTGGGGAAATTGCGACCAGCGAGAGGCGGGAATTTTCACAGCTTCCAGAGTTTCTATCGCCCGTTTCTTAGCTTGCTTGCGATCCAAATTCGGTCTGTGAGCTTGCAAAGTCTCGATACAATGTTCTCCTACAGTCATCAACGGATCGAGACGAGTCATCGGATCTTGAAAAATCAATGCTACAGCTTCGCCCCGAAACCGTCTCAGCCGCGAAGCATTCATATCAAACACTGACTCTCCAGCAAAACTAACTCGCCCCTCTATCAGCGTCGAATCCGGCAACAACCGCATCGCCGCCCTTCCCAAAGTAGACTTACCGCAGCCAGACTCCCCAACTAATCCGAGCTTTTCCCCCGGTTTCAGCGTCAGCGAAACCCCGTCAACGGCCCAACCGGATTGGCCTCGCCGCTGAGGGTAAGCTACTCGCAGATTTTCAACGGAAAATAGAGAAGAGTCATTAGTCATTAGTTATTAATCCTTAGTCTGTTGTCTGTTGGCTGTTGTCTGTTGTCTGTTGGCTGTTTGCTGTTGTTTGTTGTCTGTTGTCTGTTGCCTGTTGTTATTTATTATTTCTCAATATACTGGCGGTTAGTTGTTAGTTATTAGTATTCTTTTGGGCTTATTAGTTATTACCAATAGACCTATATGCTGTTTGTCAATACCAATAGAAATTTTTACAAACAAATATTTTATCACTAGAGCATTAACCGACCAACCGCTTACTAATAACAGTCAACCGTCAACTATGCTGTTTGTAAATACCAATAGAAATTGATACAAACAAATATTTTATCACTAGAGCATTAACCGACCAACCGCTTACTAACAACAGTCAACCGTTAACAGTCAACCATCAACAGTCAACTGTCAACAGCCAACAGACTAAATTTCCCTTCGCTTCAACTCAGCTCTCCGCAGTATGTAAGTAGCGGCACAATCTGCGTGAGGATGGTCTGCTAAAACTTCCGCGAGTTCCAACACATATCCGGCGATATCCGGCCCCAGCTTCTCAGTCAGCACTTGACGTTCCCGAGAGGCGAGTTCTTGCACGCGGGCCTTAGCTTGCCAATTCGGAGAAAACATCTTGTCAATCTCGGTGTGGAATCCCAGACTTTCGAGAATGTCCCACTCGCCGTTATCGCACCAAATGCCCCCGCACAACATACAGCGCTCTATGTAAAAGGGCACTCTACTGAAAGGAACTTTCGCCCGCGACAGATAGTGACCGTCTTCAGGACACAGCGCTGCTTTGCTGTCGTATACAGACGGGGTGAATTCTATGCCGAGAGTCCCTGTCGCATCAGGCTTCTCGGATTTGTTGTACCACTGGCTCTGCTCTTTTTGCCAAGCTTCGTATTCTCTGCCTGGAATCCAGATACCGTAACAGTTGGGACACCACTGCACCGCCATACGGCCGGCTAAGGTGCCGCCTTCTAAGTTGGGATGTTTACATTTTGGACATTCCACCGCTTTATTTCTCCTTGCCTTCTTAATTCCCTGTTAATTCAATTATTAATTCTGTATCTGGGCGGGCCCTGAAGAACCAGAATTTTTTTGTAGCAGCGCGCCACAGTAGCCAATTAGCGTGTTGAGCCGCGCGATCGCCGCAGTTTGCCTCGCCTTTGCTGTCGCTGGCTGGCGCGACGCTTGCAAAAACGTGACATCTGTCCCCAATAACCGCAGTTGCTTGTGAATTTCCGTCAAATAGGACTGCTCTGGGGGTGTTTCTGAGGCGTCTAACTCATCGCTTTCGGCTCTCATAATTTGGTTTCCGAAAAATTGTTGCACTTTTGTGTATTCGATCGCCAGCGCGGCCCGATCCAGATTATCCTGTGCAGCAGTTCTTTGTAGTTGTTCTAGTGCTTGCTGTAATTTTTGGTAGCACTGGCGGCGGTCTTCGGACAATATCATGATTTTGTAAAGAAATTTGTATTTATAATCAAAGTAGATACTTACTTAAGTTTGCTCATATGGAGGGAAGCCGTGCGTTTTTGGAGCAATTCCCTGTTTTGTGAGAACTTTTTTCGATTTTCTGCCCTAACTCTACCCTTCTGGCTGCTGCTTTCTGTTTAGCGTTGCCGGTAAATGCCGAGCCCCCGCTACCTCAACTGCTACCGCCAAAATATGCTTATTTTACCCGATTTTACCCGATCGACAGACTGCGGCGGCGGCAGTGGTGTCACTATATTTTCCTACCTGCGAGGGGGGGCGACTCGGAAGTAGATAGGTATAGTTAACAGAAAAATCGACTATTTTTTTGAATTGCAAATTGTGGCATTCAATTAGTTTAGTATAGCTAAACACATAATTTCGGCAATTCAACCGGAAACCGGCTTTTAACCATTTGTATTTCTAAGTTTTAAAGGTGTACCCCATGAACGCGAACACTCTGACTCCCTCTCCTTCGATCGATCCTGCTGTAGTTCCCGATTGGCTGCAAGAATGCCTGAATGCTCGATCGCAGCCTGATGGGGGTCCTAACCCGAATTGTTCGGCTGACGACAGCTTAATTTGTCGGGCCTTTGAATTTGCCCGCGACTTGCACGAAGGACAATACCGCAAATCAGGAGAACCTTACATTTGCCATCCGGTAGCTGTCGCTGGAATACTCCGGTATATGGGCGGCAACAACGTCATGATTGCCGCGGGCTTCCTCCACGACATTGTTGAAGATACAGATATTACTCTCGAAGAAATAGAACAGCGGTTCGGTGCGGAAGTGCGACAGTTGGTTGAAGGTGTCACCAAGCTTTCTAAGTTTAATTTTTCCAGCAAAACAGAGCGCCTTGCGGAAAATTTCCGCCGAATGTTCCTAGCAATGGCTAAAGATATTCGCGTCATTGTCGTCAAACTCGCAGATCGGCTGCACAACATGAGGACTTTGGAGCATTTGTCCGAAGAAAAGCAGCGCAGTATTGCCTTAGAAACCCGAGATATTTTTGCTCCCCTGGCGAACCGTTTGGGTATCGGGCGCTTTAAGTGGGAATTGGAAGATTTAGCGTTTAAATACCTAGAACCGGAAGCTTACCGCGAAATTCAGGAATTGGTGGCAGTGAAGCGGGCCGATCGAGAAACTCAACTCGCAGAAGTCACAGATAGTTTGCGAGAAAGGCTTGACAATTTAGGCATTAAATGCTATGAAGTTAGCGGCCGTCCCAAACATTTGTACGGGATTTATGGGAAGATGCAGCGCCGCCAGAAAGGGTTTAACCAAGTGTACGATATTGCTGCGGTGCGGATCATAGTAGAAACCAATGATGACTGTTATCGCGCTTTGGCGATCGTCCACGATTCTTTCCGCCCGATTCCCGGCCGCTTTAAAGATTATATCGGTTTACCAAAAGCCAACCGCTATCAATCTTTGCACACCGGAGTAATCGGAACCAGCGGCCGCCCCATCGAAGTGCAAATCCGCACTGTAGCAATGCACCACATTGCAGAATACGGCATTGCCGCGCACTGGAAATACAAAGAAACTGGCGGTTCTAACACAACAGTCACCGGCGACGACGAGAAATTTACTTGGCTGCGACAACTCCTAGAATGGCAAAGCGACCTCAAAGACGATCGCGAATATTTACAAAGTATTAAGGACAACTTATTCGACGAAGATATTTACGTTTTTACTCCTAACGGAGACGTGATTGCTCTCAATAGCGGCTCAACTCCCGTAGATTTTGCTTACCGCATTCACACAGAAATTGGCAATCACTGCACCGGTGCGAGAGTCAACGGGCGGATGGTAACACTAGACAAGGTTTTAAAGAACGGCGATATTGTAGAAATCTTGACCCAAAAAAATGGTCATCCGAGTTCCGACTGGTTGAATTTTGTCAAGACAAACGGCGCCAAAAACCGAATTCGCCAGTGGTTGAAGCGATCGCACAGAGATGAAAATCTTGCTCGCGGGCGGGAATTGCTGGAAAAAGAATTAGGTAAAAACGGCTTAGAATCTTTGCTGAAATCTGAACCCATGCAGTCTGTTGCTCAGCGCTGCAACTACCACAGCGTCGAAGATTTAATCGCCGGTTTGGGCTACGGCGAAGTCACCCTAAATCTCGTAGTAAATCGACTGCGAGATTTAGTAAAAGTGCAGCAAAAAATTGAAGCTGCTCCCGCAGGAGGACAGGAATTGCCCCAGCTAATACCTGCATCGACGGCACCGAAACCAGTACCGAGTTCATCTCCGAGCAAATCGCCGATCGCAGGTGTAGAGGGATTGCTCTACCATTTAGCCGGCTGTTGCTGTCCGATTCCTGGGGAATCAATTATTGGAGTTGTGACTCGCACTCGCGGAATTTCGATTCACCGGCAAGGATGTTCAAATGTTGAGAGCGTACCTGGGGATCGGTTGGTTCCTGTGAGTTGGAATTCCAGCAACCGCAATGAATCTCGACCCAACACTTATCCGGTTAACATTCAAATTGAAGCCCTCGATCGAGTGGGAGTTCTCAATGATGTTTTATCGCATTTGAAGGACAACCAAGTAAACGTCCGCAGCGCTCAAGTCAAAACCTACCCCGGATTGCCGGCCTTAATTGACTTGTGCATGGATATCCAGGATAAACAACAGTTCGAGCGCACTTGTATGCAAATTAAAAAGATGAGTGATATTTTGAATTTGCGGAGGCTGAGTGAAGGGACTTAAGAAGATAGCCTAACTGTATTGTAGGGTGCGCCCCGCGCACCTTACCCTATGTTCCTAATTCTTTAATTTAAAATATAAAATTGTCTAAGTCGCAATGAAATTTGCACTATTTTCACAAGTAGCATTGCGCGAAAACATCCCCAAATACAATCTAAAAAAAGGTGCTACAGGCACTATTTTTGAGAAGTACCCGATGCCGGAAAATCAATAATACAGTTATAGCTTAGAGGGTTTCAATGTCGAAGCACTTAAAGTTGAAGCTGCCCAGTCCCAAATTGATCCCATAAAAGCTTCTGTTTTGCAGTTTGGCAAATTAAGTTGACGTGGGAATATACTAAAATTTAAACCCTTTATTTCGCCGGAGCGACTGGCTTTGGCTCGCCCAACTTTTGCTGCAAAAACTCCCGCGCCACTTGTCCCGCTTCCTGCTGTTCTCCGTCAACTTGATAGTTTAGTTTCCGCATATCTTCCTCGGAGATTTTGCCGACCAATTCTGCGAGGACGGGACGCAATTCCGGGTATTTCTCCAAAATTTGCGATCGCACAACCGGAACTGCTTCGTAGGGCGGGAAATAGTTCTTGTCATCCTTGAGAACTACTAAACCTAAACTTTGAATCAAACCGTCCGTCGTATTACCAGCAATCACATCTACTTCTTTTTGTTGCAGCGCTTGATAAAGCAATCCTAACAGCAACTCCTTCGGTTCTTCTCGAAACTTAATCCCGTAAGTTTTAGCCAACCCGGGAAATCCATCTTCTCTCTCGTTAAATTCTGGTCCGAAACCAGCCCGGAGTTTAGGTGCAGCTTTCCCAAGTTGCGAGAGAGTTTGTAAATTGAGTTTTTTGGCATCGTCTCCCCGCACAATAATCGCAAAACTGTTATTAAATCCCAGCGGTTCCGTCCATTCTGCTTTAAACTGTTTGGGATATTCTTGTTTGAGGTAATCGAAGACTTTTTTGGGGTCAGAAATCGGTTTCTGTTTGAGCAGGTTGGCGTAAGCAGTCCCCGTGTATTCGACGTACAAATCGATTTTACCTGCTGTTAGGGATTGATGGCAAAGCGAACCTCCGAGATTCAGTTCTCGTTCTACTTTGATATCTGTTTTAGCTTCGATATGGCGTGCTAAAATTTCTGCGAGTATGACTTGTTCGGTAAAGTCTTTCGAGCAGATGACAACTTGCTTTTGGGGCTTAGAGGTACATCCTGCTACTGCAAGCAAGCAAAGCAGCCAGCAGGAATAGAAAAAAAAATCGTTCTTAGAGATTTTCATAAGCGAACTCCGTTGTCAGTTCCACAATTATTAGCTTCTAATTTATAGCATTTATCAATCATTTGTAAAGGCAAGAACCCGGGCTTCTTCAATAAGTCGCGGCTCTAACACCGATCGCACTTTACCCAACTTCCGTTTTCCTGTTGTAACATTTATTGATAGACATGGAGGAATAAATATGGTAATCAGAGTCAGCGATATTATCCAGCAGCAGCGGCAATTTTTTGCGACTGGGAAAACTAAGGATGTGGATTTTCGGATCGAACAACTCAAGAATCTCAAAAGTGCGATCGCCTCCAATCAATCACGGATTGTGGATGCTGTCAAGGCTGATTTGAACAGGCCGGAGTACGAGGCTTATTTTGAAATTGCTGCGATAGCAGAAGTTAATTATGCCATCAAAAATGTAAAATCGTGGGCAAAGCCGAAAAAAGTGCCTACTTCGATCGATCAATTCCCAGCCTCAGCCAGCATTTACCCAGAACCTTTGGGCGTAGTTTTAATCATCGGGCCTTGGAATTACCCATTTCAGCTCATGATATCACCATTGGTCGGGGCGATCGCCGCTGGCAACTGCGCCATCCTCAAACCTTCTGAAATCGCCTCGCACACGTCGGAAGTTGTCGCGGACATGATTACCAAAACCTTCGATCCCGCCTACGTAGCCGCCGTCGAAGGAGGTGTCGAAATCAGCCAACAATTATTAGCGGAAAAATTCGATCACATCTTCTTTACAGGCGGCACAAAAATCGGTAAGATAGTGATGGAAGCCGCCGCCAAACACCTGACACCTGTCACATTAGAATTAGGCGGCAAAAGTCCTTGCATTGTAGACTCAGATATTCAAGTTGAATACACTGCTAAACGCATTGCGTGGGGCAAATTTATCAATGCCGGTCAAACTTGTATCGCTCCCGATTACCTGTTAGTTGATAAAAAAGTTAAACCAGATTTGATGCAGGCAATTAAAACAACAATTCACGGATTTTACGGCGACGACCCGCAGAAAAGTCCCGACTATTCCCGAATTATCAATCAGTGGCAATTGGAACGTTTGAGTGCGTTGATTAAAGACGGAGAAATTGTTGCCGGCGGGAAAGTTAAGCCGGAAGATAGATATATTGCACCGACAGTTATAGATAATGTTTCCTGGGATTCGCCTGTGATGCAGGATGAGATTTTTGGACCGATTTTGCCTGTTTTGGAGTATGATGATTTCGGGGAAGCGATCGCCCAAATCAACGCCCGTCCCAAACCTTTAGCATTGTATTTGTTCTCGAAGGATAAAGAAAAACAAGAGCGAGTCTTGCGGGAAACTTCCTCTGGGGGAGTTTCCATAAATGATACTGTAATGCACTACGGGGTGACAAGTTTGCCTTTTGGAGGAGTTGGCGACAGCGGGATTGGGAGTTATCATGGCAAAGCGACTTTTGATACTTTTTCTCATTACAAAAGCGTGCTGCAAAAATCATTTTGGCTTGACTTGAAATGGCGGTATGCTCCGTATAAGGGTAAGTTGGATTTGATTAAAAAGATGATCGGTTGATATTGCCTAAGCACCAGATTCCTCCTCACCCCCCAGAGCTGTTTCTTTCTCCCCAAGTCGGCCAGGGGTTTCAACCCCTGCCGGACTGAATGTTTGACGTGTTTGTTGTTAGCAAAGATCGCCTCCTTCAATCCCATATCCCTGTTCTAATCGGTGCTGTGCCATTCTTTCTCGATTCTCTCCAAATCCTTGGCGGCTCCCAATAGTTGAAAAATTTGATGTGCTGTATCGTAAAGTTGTTGAGCAACTTCTGTGTTGCCGCGCTTTCGCTCAAGTCGTGCTAAATCGTAGTTAGTTTCGGCAATATGCCAAGTCATCCCCTGTTTTTGCATTTTTCCTAAAGCTTCTGTTAACAGTTGTTCTGCTGTATCTAGATTGCCTCTACCGAGTTCATTTTCTCCCAGACAACCGATCAACTTTGCCATCCCTTCGCGATCGCCCAATTCTGTCATCATTTCCAAAGATTGTCGGTAGAGTTTCTCAGCTTCATCCCAATTGCCGCGATTTCCCTCGATATTTCCCAACAATCCCCTAGAAGATGCCATACCAGGGCGATCGCCCAATTCTGTCATCACTTCCAAATGTTGCCGATAGAGTTCCTCAGCTTCATCCCAATTGCCCCGATTTCGCTCGATATTTCCCAACGATGCCCAAGAAGATGCCATACCAGGGCGATCGCCCAATTCTGTTCTCAATGCCAAAGATTGCCGATAGAGTTTCTCAGCTTCATCCCAATTACCGCGACATTGGTCTATATATCCCAACGCACCCCAAGAAAATGCCATGCCCGATCGATCGCCCAATTCTGTTCTCAATGCCAAAGATTGCTGGCAGAGTTTCTCAGCTTCATCCCAATTGCCGCGACATTGCTCTATATATCCCAACACATCCCAAGAAGTTGCCATGCCCGATCGATCGCCCAATTCTGTCATCATTTCCAAATGTTGCCGATAGAGTTTCTCAGCTTCATCCCAGTTGCCGCGACATTGCTCTATATATCCCAACAATCCCCAAGAAGCTGCCATGCCCGCTCGATCGCCCAATTCTTTTCTCAATGCCAAAGATTGCCGGTAGAGTTTCTCAGCTTCATCCCAATTACCGCGATTTCCCTCGATATCTCCCAACAATCCCCAACAATATGCCATGCCACTCTTATTATTTTCTTCTTCTGCAATAGACAACGCCTCTTTAAAATATTTTTCTGCTAAATCCCAATTCCCCAAATCCCGATCAATTGCACCTAATACTCTCAAGCAATAACAACGTCGCTCGCCTTCAACATAAGGTAATATTTCCTCGTCCAATTTTTTTGATAAATTCCAGTATCCCCACCTTCTTAAGTATTTACGTGGGATTAAGTAGTAAGCTTCGAGATAGTTGCCCAGCCTAAAGGCAAAATGTTGAGCTTCTATAACAGCTTGTAAATCGGCTAAGCTTTGAGGATTGTTCACATTTTTACCAGTGCAGTAAAACTTATAAACACTTTCCAGCAGCTTTGGCAGTTCCTCTCTATATTCCCCTTGCAAAAACTCCTCAATCACCCGGTGCAAATCATAAAAATCCTCACATTTCTCCTCGTCATAACGAGTTTGCACCAAACTCGCATCGACTAATTGCTTTAAAATTGATTCTGTCTCGCTAATTTCTGCCTCTGTCAATTCCGCAGGTGCTCCTAATTCTGCTGCTAATTCAAAGCGGGGATCTTTTTCAACATCATCCGTATACAGTCGCAAAAAAGTTAAACCCCTGACATCTATCGGCACTCGCAAAACACACATCCGACGCAGTAAATCTCTTGCCGCTTCACTTTGCCTTGTTAGTTGTTCTCGCAACATCGGTTCTGCATTCTTCGTTACCAATTCGGGATGCTTCCCCAGATACCCCGGTTTTCCCTTGCCCAGAGCCGCCAATTGAGTTAATAAAAAAACATGACCTTCAACCTGCTGAGATATCCACTGCAAATCAGCTAATTTATCAGTCAACTTTCGCTGCTGCAAAATCTCGACACCCGCCGCAAAATCCACACCTTGCAACACTTCTATATGCACCAATTCCGAATCCGGTGCTAACCCCGGATAGCGACTATCTGCCAAATCCGCAGGCACTTCCCGGCTGGTTAAAATCGTTTGCGATTGGTGCTGCTGATAAACCAAAGCATTCAGCAACTTACCCCAATCCGGTGAAATTGCTCGATGTACCTGCGCCGCAGCCAAAATGTCTGGATTTCCCGCCTCAACAGCAGGATGCAAAATAGATTCCAGGTTGTCGAGTACCAAAAGACAGCGAGTTTGTTGCAAACCAGCCATAATTTTCGCTATCTTTTCATCGGCAGTTTTTAACACTTCCGCAGCCTGAATCCCCAAACCTTCACTTAACAGAAACCCAGCCACGTCATCAAAACTCGTTCCTTCCTTTGCCTCGAAATACATCGCGCACTCATAATCGCCACCGGGCAAAGTTTCCCCCTTTTGAGAAACAGACTTCTGCCAATTCACTCCTAATGCTTCTGCAAGTTTGACAGCCAAACTCGTTTTGCCCATACCGCCTTGCCCGATTATCGCCAATACTTTCGGCGGCAAAGTGCGATCGGGCAACACCTGTACTAATTTTGCCGTTAAACTTTCCACCAATTCATCCCGCCCTTTCCACACAGGAATAGAGTCAGGTAGTTGAGAGAAAGCCACCCTGGCTTTGTCGGGAGGGGCATCTGCGGGCACATCATCATTCTCGCTTTTGCCGTCAGTATTTTGTCCGCTGTTAATCTGACTGCTGATACCGGGTTCGCCGTTAACGCCCCACACTTCTGCCAACTTTTGCAAATTCTCTTTTTTGTCTCTACTCCACAGCTTCAGAGTAAAATTCCAATCCCTACAACCCCGCTTTGCCGTCTCCGGGCGGTGATCGTCCAGAATTTTTAGCAAATCTCTGAGATAATCAGTCAGTACCTCACCGATATTGTTTCTAACTTGCTGTTGAGATGTTTTCTCAGTTGGTTTAAAGCTGCCTTTATCTTTCAGCAAGTGGCGCAGGGCTTCCAGCTTCGCCGTGACTTGTAAATCAGTGGTCTTATCTTTCCAACTGACGCTGAGATTAGAGATGCGATTTGTATCATTCAACGCATAATCTATTAGCGCCTCAACCAAATAACTGACTCGCTGCCAAGACTTTTCGCCTTTTCCCTGCTTGGGCATAGCTTCGGAAAGTAAATTGCTAAAAAAAGTTTCGGGAAAGTTTCGGGATTCCCGATACCGAATGACAGTCCCGAATATCCCTAATGCCGATTCTAGCACAGTTCCAGCCATTCTTTGCCTTCGGGTATCCCGAAATTCCACACTCAATTTAGTTGAGTTGGAAATGGTTTATGGGATTATCAAAACAGCAGCAATGGATGATTGGAGAGGCGATTCTCGGTACTGTAGTCGGTGCCATCAATTCTTCGGCGGGGATATTGTTGACTTTTGGGTTAATAGGTTTTCACCTCTGCTTTGACAAAAATCAACAGGAAGTGTGGCGTTGCCCTCTCGAACAAACTTTAAACAGCGAGGAAGTATCGAAACTCTATTTTTGTAATGATTGTCCTTTGAAGAAAGCGGCGATTGATGTAGAAAAAGTTGAAGAAGAAAGTGAGTAAACTGTGGTGCATCTAATGTGGAACAGCCCGGAAAGCCTGTTGCTGACGGGCGGGCGGGACACCCTACAAGAAAATTTATTCAGGATCTTAACTCGAAAGTGCGATCGCTCTTTTAATCAGTATAGGTAAAAAAGGACGTTCGCCAATCGTGAATTGAACTTTACAAACAAACTTTTAGTCTAGTAAAATTCATCCTCAAAATCAGATTAGCATATTATAATAACATGAAACGGGTGTTATAACTTCTGAGCAAAACAGGGATCGCCTCTGCCTCTTTTGCTAGTTACGTTGCACCCAGCTACTTGCTGCGATTAGAAAATGCCTATAATATCTTTTAGCATCTTCTAGCTAAAAAGCAATTTATGGAACCTTTAGCAAAAGAACGCTGTGCCGCGTGCAGCCCAAACTCTCCCCGCGTCACAGCTTACGAAATTGTCCAGCTAAAACCTCAAATTCCCGACTGGAATTTAATCGAAAAAAATGGCATTCCCCAAATAGAACGCACCTACGAATTCCCGGATTTCAAAAGTGCGATCGCCTTTACAAACAGCGTCGGCGAAGCAGCAGAAACCGAAGGACATCACCCCGCACTATTAACCGAGTGGGGAAAAGTTACCGTTACTTGGTGGACTCACGCGATTTCTGGACTGCACCGCAATGACTTTATTATGGCTGCGAAAACAGATGCGATCGCCAATCAATTCTCAAAATAAAATCCGACTTATAGCCCGATCGTAGTCTAAGAACTCACAGCTCCGGGTACCAGCGGAGAAAGCCGTTGATTCCCATTCAACAACTCCAGATTCAGTCGGTAGCCGACATTCCGTACAGTTTGAATCAGGCTCGGCTGTCGCGGGTCGATTTCGATTTTTTTACGCAGAGAGAGTACGTGAGTGTCGATCGTCCGGGGGTTATCAATAGCATCGGGCCAGGCGCGACGCAGTAAATCCGAGCGCGACAGCGGAACTCCCCCAGCTTGAGCTAGCACGTACAGCAGGCTAAATTCCTGGGGAGTCAGCTCAATATGTTCCTCGTACAACCTGACTCGGCGCTGCACCAAATCAATTTTCAGCAGCCCGCACTCCAGCGTCGCCGGCGGTATCATCGTGCGGTTGCGGCGCATCAAAGCTTCCACCCTCGCCATAAATTCTTGCATCCCAAAGGGTTTAGTCAGGTAATCGTCTGCCCCCGCCTTCAAACCTTCAACAATATCTGATTCCGAATTCCGCGCCGACAGCATCAAAATCAGTGACTGCTGCTGCTGTTGCAGCCATTGGCAAAATTCCAAACCGTCCCCATCCGGCAATTGGGCATCCAGAATGACTAGGGTTGGCTGGCGGCTGAAAAATATTTCCCTAGCGTGACTGATATCCGCTGACTGGTGCACCCAGTGACCGACTTGCTGTAGATGCCAGCCCAAGAGCGATCGCAGGTGCGGATTCCCTTCAACAATTGAAATACTTGCAGATTCCACAGAGGCGAGCTTCCCATATCACTAATTGCTACAAGGTTAACAGAGCTTTTGTCAAGCTTTTGTAACCATCGCTACTCAAGCATGAGCTGCGTTTAAAGCAGCGGACACACCCAGGGTACGAATGTTAAAGATTGGGTTAATTTGGCAGGGTCAGCCTGCAGAAAGGTTAAATCATTATGGCGATGAGCTTACAATGAAAATAAGACAGTGTAAAGCCGATCGACCCCATGCCCCAACCGCCTGCTAAAAGCGATCCCCCCGACCCAGCCCCCACTCCCAGGAGGTTGACAAATCGCGCAAGTGAAACTAGAATTCCTCCAACCGTTCGCTCGGTAGCCGGAACACTCAGCCACTTTGACCGCCAAATTCAGCAACATCCCGACTCCATTCAACGCACAGCGAATTATCTAGGTGCGCGCAAAAAGTCGAGCAACTGCATTGCAACGAGTGAAATTTTTTATGGAGGGTAGCCTGTTGAGCAGGGTAAAAACTTTTATTTAGAAATAGCCTGAAGCTGAGCCACTCAGCATCAATCGAGGCCATTCCTAAATCCCGCCGTCATTATACAAACCACAAAGGATTTCAACCTCACACCATGCTACAAGACACCCAAACAATCCGGCACTACCAGAAACTCACCGACGCCCTCGTCGAAATGTGGAATAGAGGTTATCGCTTCGATGACCTGCGGCTTTACTTAGACGGGTATTTAGCAGCCCTGCGGCATTCCAACGGTCTGGAACCCTATCTGATTCACAGACTAGAGGAAGAAGCAGCGCGTTACATTCACGACCCCTCCAATTTTGCAATGCCACAGACCCAAACTGAAGCCGACTACTATTAAATAGCAAATTCGGTTTGATAAACCCTTGATGAATTGGGAATTGGGAATTGGGAATTGGGAATTGGGAATTGGGAATTGGGAACTTGTACTGCGCTTAACTCGTGCCCTCGCCGTGCTGGGGAACCGATGTCCAGAGGCTCGGCTTCGCTTTCGGAGCATAAAAATTGGATGTTGTCGAGCCGACCGCATTGTGTTCCTAGGCTCTGCCTGGTAACGAAAAATTAAGTAAACAACCTAATTCAACGTAAAACGCGATTGCTGTTATTTCCCCGACTTCTTTAAGAGGTCGGGGAGATGTTTTTTCTGTCTAATTTAAGAAGCCAAAGCCACTTCTACAACTTCTTGCAATTCGCCCTTTTGATACATCTCGATCATAATATCCGAGCCCCCAATAAACTCCCCGTTGATATAGACTTGGGGAATTGTCGGCCATTGGGAATACTCTTTAACGCCTTGACGAATTTCCTGGTCTGCTAAAACATCGACAGTTTCGTAAGGCACTCCCAAAGTATTGAGAATTTGCACCACAGTATTAGAGAAACCGCACTGGGGCATTAACTTATTGCCCTTCATAAATACCATGATTTTGTTTTGCTTAACCAACTCGTCAATTCTTTCATGTGCTGCTGTAGTCATGGTAGCTCCTAATATTGTTTGAAAATTTTTAAACGTTGATTGACGCAGAAACCGGGTTTTTTACGAAAATCTTTCGTTACAGCCATAGATTCCGGTTAAAAAAACCGGTTTCTTTGGTTTGCGCGCGTAAGTGCAGCAGTTGTCTCTCAAGCAACTCTTGACACCAGCACAAACTTGTGATACCCAATTGCTACTCAACAATTAAGCAACTTGACTTTTCGCTTCCCATTCTGCGGGAGTTAAGGTTTCCAAGCCCAAAGCGTGGATGGCTTCACTAGCCATTGCCTGTTTGAGAGCGCCGTAGACCAGTTGGTGCTGCTGTACTCGGCTTTTTCCTTCAAAGGCTGCAGAGACAACTCTCGCCTGGTAGTGGTCACCGCCACCGGTTAAATCCTCAACTTGTATTTTAGCGTCGGGCAACCCTGCCTTAATCATTTCTGCTACTTGAGACGGTGTAACCATTGGTTTCTCTGATAAACGGCTGTAATTTAGATTTTAGTGGAACTATTTTTTCGATGAGCTCGGTTGACTGCTGGCAGGCCGGGGAAAGGGCGAATCCACAAAACCCAATTCCAGTAACTGCTGGTAAGCTTTCTTGCCCAAGTCGCGAGTTGGCTGCTGCGATCGAATAATCTGAATCAGCAGGGGCACAGCCAGTTCCGGCTTATTTTGCGCCCGGTGTACCAACGCCAGCCGGTAGGTAGCTTCGTCGCGCATTTGGGCCGTTTCTACAGCTTTGGTGCGGTGGCTTTCGGCCAAGCGGATGTCAATTCCGGCAAAACTGCTCCCCAGTTGTTGGTAGAAGTTGGACAGTTGATTGAAAATTTGGCGGGATTCTTGGAGTTTTTGACTGGCGAGTGCGTAATTCTGAGTGGAAATAGCACTGCTGGCTTCTGTCATCAAACGCTGGCCTCCTTGGACGCTCAGCAAGCTGCTGTCTTGCGTGAGAGGGCGAAGATTGTTAGGGTCTGTGGGGTCGTCGGCGGGTTCAACTTGCAGTTGGTTCTCTGGCCCAGAAGGTTGTTGTGCTTGGACTGAGAGCGGTTGCAACAGGGTAAAAGCTGCGATCGCCCCGATCGTAATCCGGGCAGTGGAGCGAAGCCAGCAAACAGTTCCAGAGTATACCATGAAATTACTTTGCGCCTGTGCGCTTTAAAAAAATATTTAGCTTGAGCCGATCTTACCATTGGCGATCGCAACCGGCTAAGTGTAAACCAAATTTGTTGAAATGTCAAAGGGTTCGATCGGGCAAAAGGCTCAAAACGAGTTTTCTGTGAGGTGGTCTATCTGAAAAACGCACTGCTATCGAATAAAAATCGGCGGTTGAAACCGATCCTACACAAACTTTCGTCCCTCTATAACAGGCTAATGGATTTATGTAAGGCGCTTATAGCGAACCCTACCGCTGTTAGTTACAGTTTCAAACCCCTCAGGGTAAAAACCTGCCTGACAGCTTATAAATATGTTTGATAAATCTACATCAAAATTCAACAGGAACATTTGTGATGGTACAACCAACCAAACCGACCTCCGAAACTCTCCAAAATTATCAAGGTATCGGAGTTCCAGAAGAAAGTCTGGCAGTAATTTTGCAGCGCGGTGGCGATGAATTGCTGCTGTCAAAAGCGGACGATCGCTTTACAGTCCGCCCCTCATCAACAGCGTCAGCCTCAAACGATTGGGCTGCAACAACTGGGGCAAAACTCAACCGTCGCGTCGGCCAAAGCAATCTCGAAGAATATCTCGTTGCGCCCTCTAGCCTAGAAGCAGCAATGCAAGCAGCCCGTGCCAGCGATGCTGTAGCTTTTGCCAGCCACGTCTATTGCCCCGCGAACAATCCGAGTACATTCTTTTATTTAACCGATCAAATTACAATTCAATTTGGCGAACAAGTAGACGAACAATCGCGAAAGGCGATCGCCAATGCAGCAGCTTTAAAAATAGTCCGGCCAGTAGAAGGAATTCCCAACACTTTCGTCTGCGAAGTCACAAAACAAGCAACAGAAAACCCGGTCAAAATTGCCAACCGCCTGACAAGATATCCAGAAGTTCTGGTAGCGGAACCCAACATTTTAGTAGAGACGCAGCAGCATTACACGCCCCGCGATCCGCTTTATCCCAAACAGTGGTATCTCAACAACAAAGGCGGCAACCAACTTGTCGGCGGCGCTCAAATTTATGCCGAACCAGCTTGGGACATGACTCGCGGAGTTCGATCTATCGTAATTGCGATCGCCGACGATTCAGTTGACATCACCCACCCAGATTTTCAAGGCCAAGGCAAAATCGTCTCACCCATCGATTTCAAAGAGGGCGACACTTCCCCGATGCCAGTCGCAGACTCAGACAACCACGGCACAAGTTGTGCCGGCGTGGCCGTTGCTGAAGAAAACGGCAAAGGCATTGTCGGCGTCGCCCCCGGCTGCGCCCTGATGCCCATCCGTACCAGTGGTTTTCTCGATGACAATTCTGTCGAAAAAATATTTAATTGGGCAATAGATAAAGGTGCCGCGGTCATTTCTTGCAGTTGGGGGCCTTCAGCAGTTTACTATCCCCTTTCCCTGCGACAGAGTGCCGTCATCACCAAAGCAGCAACCCAAGGGCGGGGCGGCAGAGGCTGCGTTATTCTGTTCGCGGCGGGCAATGCCAACCGCCCAGTCAACGGTACTGTTAACGAGAAAGGCTGGCCCAACAACGTCGTGGAGGGTCAAACTAGATGGCTGGCAGGATTTGCCGTTCACCCAGATGTAATTGCCGTCAGCGCTTCCACTTCCCTCAACAAAAAAGCAGCCTACAGCAATTGGGGCACAAGCATCTCGGTTTGCGCCCCCAGCAACAACGCACCGCCGGGAACTTGGTTGCCAGAAACCGGATTTATCGCCACGCCGCCGGAGGTAAGGCAGTATTTGCCCGGTTTGGGGGTGTTTACTGCCGATCGAGTGGGCGATCGGGGCTACGACATGGGGGACTATACTGATACTTTTGGCGGTACTTCCAGCGCCACTCCAGTAGTCGCTGGGGTTGCAGGGTTGATACTTTCGGCTAACCCCCGTTTGACGGCGCGGGAAGTGCGGGGAATTCTCGAACAAACTGCTGAGAAAATTGTCGATCTCGATCCCGATCCCCAGTTGGGCAATCGCCTGGGAAATTACGATCCTAACAACGGTCGCAGCGATTGGTTTGGTTACGGGAAAGTGAATGCTTTTAAAGCTGTGCAAGCTGCGGTGAGAAAGGGCGGCGGCAATCCGAATATCGGGGGTGCGGTGTTCAGCGATATTTCTGGACATTGGGCACAGAAGTTTATTGAAGCTTTGGCTGCAGCGAATATAATTAGCGGTTTTCCTGACGGTTCTTTTAGACCTGATGATAGTTTAAACCGTGCTCAATATGCGGCGCTGTTGGTGAGTGCGTTTAGTCCGATTCCGAGGGTGCCGGCTACAAATTTTATTGATGTTTCTGCTAGTTTTTGGGCGAGAAGTGCGATCGAACGGGCAAATCGGGGGGGGTTTTTGGCGGGGTTTCCGGGGTTGAAGTTCGGCCCGAATCAGAATTTGACTAAGGCTGACGCGATCGTGTCTTTGGTTAACGGTTTGGAACTCAAGGGCGGCAATCCTGATTCTTTGAAAGTTTACAACGATCGTTCTCAAATTCCTAATTATGCTTTGAGTGCGATCGCCACAGCAACTGCTTTGAAGATTGTGGTTAATTATCCTTCCCGCGATTGGCTTTCGCCGCAGCGGGATATTACCCGCGGCGAGATTTCGGCTTTGATTTACCAGACTTTGGTGGCAATTAATCGGGCTAAGGCGATCGATTCTCCCTACATTGTCTAGCCAAAAACAGTAAAACTGGTTCGATCGTTCGGACTTCAGTCCTCATAAAATCCGAGGACTGAAGTCGCTATAATTCGCGGCCAGTCAAAGCACTTTGTGGGTAAGTCCTGACGAAGCGATCGCTCTTGCGATGATAGCTTTACATATCGAGTTACTTTCCGGGAAATCCAGGGTTTCAGACTGCGAATTAAAAACAGTCCGGACTATTGCAATAAGATGAGTTACATCTGCAGAATATGAGCCACAACTGCGCGTAGTGAATCAGAGAGATTGGGAAAGCCGAGAGTCAAGGTGAATGAACTTTTGTAAAGGTTTGCGGAAATCGCGAACATTACTGTGGCACAGACCTATATAATAACCCAATCACCCGTCAAGCCAAGACTTTTGATCGAAATCATTAATTAATAGGCTCTTTTCACTCATTTTCCAAATAGGCAAATCTTTTGCGTTCGGATCTTCAAGGTGCCTCTTTTGACTGAACCTACCTTGTAAAAAGGAAAAACTCAAATGCCAAAAAGATCGTTGGAACTCTTCGGCGATGGTCGCGTATACGAAATCAAAGACGACCTAGCTATTAAAGTCACGGAGACTAATGGGCAAGTAAAAGCATTAATTGATGCTTTAAGCTTCAGTGTGGCTAAAACATATCATATTCATCCTCCAGACGAACAACCTCCTGATGTGGTAGAACCCAGAGGTTCAAAGCATATCAATCAAGAAGGTTTCAAGCTTCTCACTACCTTTGAAGGATGTGAACTCACTGCTTATGATGATGGCGGTGGAGTTTGGACAATTGGTTACGGACACACTGGCGATGATGTTTATCCAGGACTTACTATTAGCCAAACGCAAGCAGAAGAATTGCTGAGAGAAGATTTAGAAAAGTTTGAATCCTATGTTGAGGATGCCGTTGAAGTTGAGATCGATGACAACCAGTTTTCTGCACTGGTTTGCTTCTGTTTCAACGTGGGGCCAGGAACAGAAGGTTTTGGAGGTTCAACTCTTCTAAAGTTATTGAACGACGGAGATTATCAAGGAGCAGCCAATCAGTTTCCTGTGTGGAATAAAGTCAATGGTGAACCCTGGCTAGGGCTGACACGCAGGCGCTTGGCCGAGCAAGCTCTGTTTTTAGGAATGCCTGCTGTTCGGGTTCTCACACTTACCGAGCCAATAATCGAAGGTGAGGATGTGCGTCAAGTCCAAGAATCGCTGATCGCCGCAGGAATAAATGTTTCAGCAGATGGCGTTTTTGGTAAAGACACCGATCGTGGTGTGCGACAGTTTCAAGAGCAAAAAGGGCTAACGGCGGACGGTGTTGTCGGTGTCCAAACACGCAAAGAATTGGGACTATAAAATCGATTGTGTAACCAATTAGACTGCCACAATCAAGTAATTTTCAAAAGCTATGTGGAGGTAAGGTGCGGTGTGCATCGCCTACGGATAGAGTTTATGAATCCAGGACTGACCAAATTCAAATTGATTGGATAAAACCATGACTAACTCAAGCGACATTCTATTTAATCAACCTGTAATTATCGAAGCCTGTGAAGAATTTGTCCAACGGGATATGTTGGAGCTTAGAGGCAGTTTTCCGGGATTGCTCCAAGATGCCCCCATGTCTTCGACTGCCGTGGTCAACGGCTTATCTCAACAGTTGATTTATCAACTACAACTGATGATGCCAGATGCCTTTGTCAGTTTTGATGACCTTAATGTAGACTTGCTGGATGCAGCTTTTCCCTACGTACAAACCCCGGCAAAAGAGGCTCTTCAGAGAGCCATTCAAGATCGAGGTCAAACGATGCAGGTGAACTCTGCTTACCGCACGATCGCCCAGCAAATGTTATTGTATAACGATCGCTTCAACAACGCTAATCCTGTAGCGCCACCAGGCACCAGCAATCACCAAACAGGGCTAGCGATCGACATTGAAGATGCCATAGGCTGGGAATCTTATTTGATGCAATATGGCTGGCAGCCATTACCGGGCGATCCGCCTCACTTCGACTACATAGGCGACGGGACGATCGATCTTCGGAGTAACTCAATACTCGCATTTCAGCAGCTTTGGAATCAGAACAACCCGGATGCAAAGATTAGCGAGGATGGCGGCTTTGGCCCCCAAACCGAGGATGCACTTAATCGATCGCCTGCTCAAGGGTTTGCTAAAGCGCCGTGGGATGACAAGCCCAGAACGTTGCGCTTGGCGATGCCCAGAATGGAAGGCTCAGATGTAATCAAGCTTCAGGAAGGCTTGAAAAAGGCTGGCGTTGTAGTTGGGGTTGATGGTGAATTTGGGCCGGGAACAGATACAGCCGTCAAGGAATTTCAGCAGAAAAAAGGTTTGAAGCCCGACGGAATTGTCGCTCTCAAAACCCGCGAACAAATGGCTTGAGGTGTTAGCGCGATCGAGTTCACCAAACCTGGAACAGAACTTCCTCCGCCTTCGGTGGAAGTTCCGTTTATAGCTCAGCTTGTGGGTTTGGGCAGGTTTTGCTTCCAAGTGTCACAAATTGCAGTAGCGCTATAATTGGCAATCTTTTTGATAATCAACGTAGCGAGGAGAGTAGCAATAGCAGGAGCAAGTCCCAGTCCAGAGATGAGAACAGGAGCTAACATCCCAGCAGCTTTAGTGTAATTCTGGCCGATCGCTTCATCCAGGATTTTCTGAGTCTGCGGATCGTTTCCGAGGGGTTGGCACATCAGCTCGTAAACTAAGGGATTAACGCGATCGAACAACCGCTGGCCAGCTTCTAGGAGCTTGAGATCGATCGATGCTCTAGCGGCAACATTCACATCAATAGAATCCAGGGAAGCTGAGTCTATCCCTCTGGTTCCACGTCCAGCCGCATCATCCTCTATGGCTTGAGCGCGATCGCCAATTTGTGCTGCTAGCTGATCCTCATCAAGTTCCCACAAACTTTCTACAATAACTTCAATTTCTGCCATGATTACTTGTCTCCCGACTATGGTTAACTAGAATATTGCTGATTATCCTTTGCCTGCGAAGCTGATGAGTGAAAACCCGTCAATATAGCTTAACGAATGCCTAGCTACACATCGGCAATCTTAACCATTCTTTAGACAAGTGCGATCGACCCATCAAACTGCTGCTAAGTATGTAACCTTTAAATCGCCAGAAAGTTACTATCGAACCGGAAATAAAGCAAACACAGTTAAATTTGTTGAAGAACTCAAGCAAATCAATCCCACTGGTTATGATTGGTTTACATTTTGTCACACTTTAAAGTTACTTAACGCACATCAAAGATTCTATTGCCAGCTTAGTATACTAACAATACTCGGGACAGTTTTTGGAACGATACTATAAGCTTTAGAGGGCAAGAATCATAAAAAAGTCGAATTAAATGCCGCGTCAGGGGTGGAGCTGACATCGATTTAATTATCCGCAGTGGCTCAAAGTCAAGCGAGAATAAGCCATTGGGCCATATAAAAACTGTCCGGACTATTGGTACTAAGACTGAACTGTATAGTAATAGAAATACCTTTACCCGTTTAAGTAAAAGAACTCTCCTTAAGCAAACAAAGGTAAAAGCTCCAGAAAACCAGAGCAATTCCCGAACCCATGACTAACAACACCCCAGTCAAAACAATTCTGATTCTGGCAGCCAATCCCACCAATACCGTTCCCCTGCGATTGGAGCAAGAGATCCGGGAAATTGACGAAGGATTGCGACGGGCAAATAAACGAGAACAGTATAAATTAGAACAAAAATGGGCCGTGCGTTCCCGTGACTTTTACCGAGCTATTTTAGATTATCAACCCAACATTGTCCACTTTTGCGGACATGGTGCTGGCTCAGAGGGAATTGTCCTAGAAGACGATACCGGAAAAATGGCGCTGGTGCAGACAAACGCCCTAGCTAGTATGTTTAAATTGTTTGCCCAGAAAGGTGTAGATTGTGTAATTCTCAATGCTTGTTATTCCGAAGTACAGGCGGAGGCAATTAGCCAATACGTTAATTATGTCATTGGCATGAATCGAGCCGTGGGAGATCGAGCAGCCCTTGCCTTTGCTGTAGGGTTTTATGATGCGATTGCTGCTGGATATACGCTCGAAGAATCCTACGAGTTAGGTTGCTCGCAGATGATGAGTTTCCGAGAGCATGAAACTCCTGTTTTCAAGAAAAAGAATTTAATTTATGCTCCGATTGCTCAGGGTGTAATTGCTGTTGAAGATGAGATTCCGCCCAATCCTTACCAAGGATTGTCTGCCTTTGGCGAAGAAGATGCCAACTTCTTTTTCGGACAGGAAAAATTTGTCAGTAATTTAGTAGAAGTAACGTACAAACAACCTTTGGTAGCCGTGGTTGGGCCAAGTGGCAGTGGTAAATCTTCTGTGGTATATGCAGGATTAATTCCCAAATTGCGAAAAGAAGAAAACTGGTTAATTGAATCTTTCCGTCCCGGCAAAGAACCGTTGGTGCAGTTAGCTTTTACCTTGGTGCGGCACTTAGAACCCGAAGCAGGTGAAACTCAACAACTGCGGTCAGCGGTGGGATTGGCAAGTGATATGCAGCAAGGTAAAATTACCTTGCTGCAAGTAATATCTCGCATTTTTGAGCGCAACCCAGGTAAACGGTTGTTGTTAGTTGCAGACCAATTTGAGGAACTGTACACCCTTTGTCAGGTCAAGGAAGAACAGGAACGATTTGCTGATGGATTGCTAACGGCAATTGCTCAAGAAAACATTACCTTGGTTTTGACTTTACGAGCTGATTTTTACGGTTATGTGCTTTCTTATCGTCCGTTGCGCGATGCCTTGCAGGAGTATACACCGCAGTTACTCAGTTCCATGAAACGGGAGGAATTACAGGCAGCGATTGAATTACCTGCTCAAAAATTGGAAGTACAATTAGAGGGACAATTAACCCAAAGCATTCTCGATGATGTGGGAGAAGAACCAGGGAATTTACCCTTATTAGAATTTGCCTTAACTCGCTTGTGGGAAAAGCAAATAAACCGAGAGTTAACTCACCAAGCTTATGAAGAAATTGGCGGAGTGAAAAAAGCCATTGCCAATCATGCCGAACAGGTTTATCAAAAACTGAGTGAAACCGAGAAAAAACAGGCACAGCGAATATTTGTGCAATTAGTGCGTCCGGGGGAAGGAACGGAGGATACCAGGCGCGTTGCTAGCCGTGCGGAAGTGGGGGAAGATAACTGGAATTTGGTGAGTTATTTAGCGGGATATCAAGCGCGGTTGATAGTAACGGGACGACAAGAAGAGGAAGATACAGTAGAAGTGGTGCATGAAGCACTGATTCGGGAATGGGGAACTCTGCGGGAGTGGATGAATGCTAACCGTCAGTTTCGGACTTGGCAAGAACGGTTGAAGGTGGCCCTGCGGGAGTGGAAAAATGATAACCATGACTCTGGGGCATTGTTGCGTGGTGTGCCGTTGACTGTGGCGGAAGATTGGTTGCGTAAACGTGCAGATGAGATGACACAGGAGGAGCGAGATTTTATTCAGGTTAGCGTTAAAGAACGAGATAGAGAGAGACAGGAACGGGAACGCGGACGGCGACTAACAATTATTGGACTAAGTGGCTTTTCGGTAATAGCTTTGGGTTTAGCTGGAGTAGCTGGTATTGGTTGGTGGCGTGCTGCTATTAATGAAATTAATTCTCTGGCTCAATATTCCGATACGCTTTTACATTTAGATGGCTCAAAAGCTATCAAAACAAGTTTAAAAGCAGTTCTGCAAATGCGACGTACACCTTGGGTAGATGTCCATACCCACACCCACGTAGAACTGTCATTATTAAATACAGTTTCCAATGTGGCAGCACCAAACACTTTGGGCGGCCATACAAGCTGGGTTTCGGCTGTCAGTTTTAGCCCCAATGGCAAGTTGCTGGCCACTGGCAGTGGCGACAACGCTGTGAAACTGTGGGACACCTCCACGGGTAAAGAAATTAAAACCCTCACCGGGCATACAAACTCGGTTAGGACTGTTAGTTTCAGCCCCAATGGCAAGCTGCTAGCTACTGGCAGTGGTGACACTACCGTGAAACTATGGGATACCTCCACGGGTAAAGAAATTAAAACCCTCACCGGGCATACAAACTTACTTAATGCTGTCAGCTTCAGCCCCAATAGCAAGCTGCTGGCCACCGGCAGTGATGACAACACCGTGAAACTGTGGGATACCACCGCCGGCAAAGAAATTAAAACCTTCACCGGGCATACAAACTCGGTTTATGCTGTCAGTTTCAGCCCCGATGGCAAGCTGCTGGCCACTGGCAGTCATGACAATACCGTCAAGCTGTGGAATACCACTACCGGCAAAGAAATTAAAACCCTCACCGGGCATACAAACTCGGTTTATGCTGTCAGTTTCAGCCCCAATGGCAAGCTGCTGGCCACTGGCAGTGCTGACAACACGGTGAAACTGTGGGATATCACCACCGGCAAAGAAATTAAAACCTTCACCGGGCATATAAAGGCGGTTTTTGCGGTCAGTTTTATTCCCAATGGCAAGCTGCTGGCCACTGGCAGTGCTGACAACACGGTGAAACTGTGGGATACCACTACCGGCAAAGAAATTAAAACCCTAACCGGGCATACAAACTCGGTTAGGGCGGTCAGTTTTAGCCCCAATAGCAAGCTGCTGGCCACCGGCAGTGATGACAATACCGTCAAACTGTGGAATACCACTACCGGCAAAGAAATTACAATCCTCACCGGGCATACAAACTTGGTTTATGCTGTCAGTTTCAGCCCCAATGGCAAGCTGCTGGCTACTGGCAATGGTGACAACATCGTGAAACTGTGGGACACCACTACAGGCAAAGAAATTAAAACCCTTATCGGGCATACAAAGTCGGTTTATGCTATCAGTTTCAGCCCCAATGGCAAGCTGCTGGCCACTGGCAGTGCTGACAACACCCTGAAACTGTGGGATACCAACACCGGCAAAGAAATTAAAACCCTTACCGGGCATATAAAGGCGGTTAGGGCGGTCAGTTTTAACCCGAATGGCAAGCAGCTTGCCAGTGGCAGTGCTGACAACACCGTGAAACTGTGGGATACCACCACCGGCAAAGAAATTAAAACCTTCACCGGGCATAGAAACCTGGTTTTAGCTGTCAGTTTCAACCCCGATGGCAAGCTGCTGGCAACTGGCAGTGCTGACAACACCATGAAACTGTGGGATACCAACACCGGCAAAGAAATTAAAACCCTTACCGGGCCTACAAACTCGGTTAGGTCTGTCAGTTTCAGCTCCAATGGCAAGGTGCTAGCGACTGGCAACGCTGACAACACCGTGAAACTGTGGGATACCACCACCGCTAAAGAAATTAAAACCCTCACTGGGCATGCAAACTGGGTTGTGGCTGTCAGTTTCAGCCCCAATGGTAAAATGTTGGCTACTGGCAGTGAAGACAACACGGTGAAACTGTGGGATACTACCACCGGCCAGGAAATCAAAACCCTGACGGGGCATACTAACATTGTTTATGCTGTGAGTTTCAGCCCCGATGGCAAGCAGTTGGCTACTGGTAGTGCTGACAAGACCGTGAGACTGTGGCGATGGGATTTTGATTATTTAGTTCACGAGGGATGCAATTTCATAGAAAATTATCTCAAACCTAATCCTGATGATGCAGATGCCCGTGAAATTGAACGGAATTTGTGCAAAAAGCTGTGACAATTTTAGATTGAAAACTGCATAAAAAACCCCTACTTCACTCCCATATAAAAATCAAACTTTTCCCAAACCCCTTACCCACTATCAACCATGACTAACCAAACCCCCAAGTTCTACGCCCTCCTCATCGGTATCAATTTCTACTTTCCCCATCGTTTACCAGAAGGTAACTACTACAAACACTTGCGAGGATGCGTTCAAGATATTAACCACGTCGAAACCTATTTAAAAGACACCTTCAACCTCACACCCGACCAAATTATTAAACTCACCGCTACTGCTTCCGACAATCCCAACCAACCCCAAGAACCCCCAGAACTCTTACCAACTTATGAAAATATCGTCGCCAAATTCAAAGAACTAACCGCCAAAGCCCAACCTCAAGACCGAGTATATATTCACTACTCCGGTCACGGCGGACGGGCGAAAACAATTTTTGAAGATGTCAAGGGTTCTATGGGTTTAGATGAAGCCTTGGTTCCCTGCAATATCGGTCAACCCAATTCTCACTATTTGCGCGATTTGGAATTTGCCAAACTCCTGGAAGAAATGGTGGCAAAAGAGTTAGTTGTAACCCTCGTACTCGATAGCTGTCATTCCGGTGGCGCAACCAGAGAAATGAGCGGAGATGACCGGATTCGCGGTGAAGGTTTTATTGATATGACTCTTCGACCTACAGATAGTTTAGTCGCACCGCTTCAGGAATTAGCACAAAATTGGCAAACTTCAACAGAAAATAGCCGCAATATTACCGTCGTCAATGGTTTGTTACCAGAACCGAAAGGTTATACCTTAATAGCAGCTTGTCGGGATCAGGAATTTGCTTATGAAAAGGTTTTTGAAGGGACGGAACGCAACGGCGCTTTGACGTATTTTTTATTAAAAGCTTTGCGACAACACGGGCCAGAACTTGCTGTAGAAGATTTATTCAATCATATATCTAATCAAGTTCACAATGAATTTGACCGACAAACACCGATGTTGATAGGTGAGATAAATCGCTCTTTTTTAGGCGGTCAATCTGTTGGGATTAATCGTAATGTGCCGGTGATGAAACTCGATATTAAGAAGAACAGAGTTCAGCTACAAATAGGGCAAGCAAGCGGAATAAAAAAAGGAGCAGAATTCGAGATTTTGAAATTCAGGACGAGGGATATTAAAGATAGTGATAACCTTGTGGCGACAGTTAAAGTTGTAGAGTTGGGGGCATCCGACTGTTGGGCAGAAGTAACGAAGCTACACAACGAATTTATAACCAGAGAACCCCTTCCTAAATTAACAGAAGGAATGATTGAAATAGGTTCACCTGCTGTCTATGTAGGGCCACCGTTGGAACAAATTCGCAAAGTTCGCGTTCTTCTGCCTGACCCGTTACCGCAAATTATTGGTGTAGATTTGTCATCACTTCCTGGTATACTCGAAACTCAAAAACAGGAAGTTGAAAATCATAGCTGGATAGAATTCTGTCCAGAAACCGAAAAAGATGAGAAGGTGAATTATTTTGTTTCCGTGAATTCTCAAGGAGAATATTTGATTTTAGATGCTAATAAAGAACCTATCAAAAATGTTCTTTTTCCGATCAAAGTTGATGCACCTGAAGCAGCTAAAAAGCTAATTAATCGCTTAATCCATATTACCATATATCAAAATCGTTTGGAGTGGGATAATGAAGATGGTTTTTCTTCCTTAAATGGCAAACTTAAGGTTGAATTGGTTAAATCAGTCAAACCGGAACCTGTAGTTTTAAATGCTGGTGGTAAGGTTCCTGTATTAGAAAAAGGTGCAGAACTTGTTTATAGCGTTTTTCACAGCTATGAGGTACACTTAGTAAAGTAAAACTATTGAGAGGAAAATCATCAATGCAACCGTAT
>NZ_JAUBQN010000020.1:0-117140 GCF_036701295.1 Microcoleus harperi Pol14_C6
GGGATTTTAAAATCCCAAAAGCCTTTCGACCCCAATTATTTGACTGCTACCCCTTGACAGGTCAAGACAGTATCTACAAGTCATGGAAATTTATCCAGATTTCTGGGAGATTGCCGATTTATGACAAGGCAAAATCATCACCATCTCCCCAAATCTCAGCCAACTTCTCCAACAAATCTTCAGCAATCAGATTCAGTTCCGCTTTCACATCCTCCTCAATATCTGAAGGTTTCTCAACAGGTGAAGATTTATCACCAGAGAAAGATATATCTCTCTTTCCCAAACCTCGACTACTATAACCACTTCCCGCTAAAGCCTTCCCCCCTTCATATCCCCAGTCAGATTTCTCACTACTGTGCAAAACTTTATTCAAAATTGCCACTATTTCAGAAATAGATTTATTTTGCAATTTTTCCCGAACTTGTGCTTGTACAGGGTCATCTTCTTCCAAATCAGATAGCAACTCTTCAATTTCATTTTGCACTAGCGGAATTGCCAACTCAATCCGATCCAAATACTCCCACAACTCCTCAACTGGTTTGAGATTAGTTAGAGAAAACTCTTCAGTTTCATCCAGAATTTCCACAGCCGGAATAAAGCCCAAAAGTTTCACCTTATCGAAAGGTTCGGCAAACTGAACGACGATATATGCAATGCGATTTTCCCGCACTTCCGGCAGAGAAATAGCCCATTCTCCGATCTGAACCGGACAGCATTCTATCTTGCCAATTCCCGGCAAAACCAAATCGCCCACATCCACAACCGCCCGCATTACTGGATTCCAACTATCACCGCCATCAATATCGGTTTCCATTTCCATCCATTCCAAGAAATAGTTAACCGCCCAAACCGCCAGGGTATTGAAATAAACCCGCTTGCCTTTTTGCGGATTAGCTTGCTCTGAAGCAAATTGCAGAGCCAAATTGCGGGCAGTTTGCTCCAGAGGAATTTCTAACAAATAAGTATCTATGCTATTCACCATTATTCCTCGGGTTGATATCCAAACTTAAGTGCAATCTCTTTGACGAGAGCCAAACCTGTTCTTTTCCAGTGAGAGTTGAGAGTTTGATAGTCAATGTTTAACTCTGTGGCAATTTTAGACAATTTATCTGGAGGGTCTTGCAACAGCAATCGCAGTGCGAGTACGTGAGAATTGGCATCCGGCCGAGGGCGGCGATTTTCGGGATGATTTGGCTTCTTCTTATCTATTTTTTCATTGGGATAACTGTTTCGCAGTTCTCCCGTCGGATCGTCTTCAATACACTGCCATAGTTTGCGACCGATGCGCTGCTTGTTTTGAGCTTGTTCTCTCTCGATGAGTTGCTCAATCCCATTTTTCGTAGTATCGTCTATCGGTTCTTGAGCCTCAAATTTTTCACCTCGGTTGCTCGTAATCGGAGCATCAAAACTAAGAGTGAAAATCTGTTGCTGCCTCCGGCGATATTGGTCATAGACTTTGTTCTTAAGAGTTTTATTGAACCGCTGAACCACTCGGGTTCGCAACACATCAGCAGCGAGATTGTCGAGGTCAATTCCCCTCAAAAATGCCGAAAGCGTTTTGAGAAAACCGCAATAAGCTTCCTGCATCATTTCCTCTAAATCAATATTAGGATAAGGATGCTTGCGAATTCCGGGCAAATGGGGAATGAGTTGGCACAATTGATTTTTGAGTCTTTCTTGTTCCTTACTACTCTCTTGCGAGTCTTTCAAGAGTTGGAGAAGTTGGCGTAACTGTTCGTCGGTGTTCACAGGCACGTTCGGATGACATCGAGATAATTCGATTATCCCAGGGAAAATAGCGCTGTAACGTGCCAGCAATAACAAAGTCAACGAAATCGGTTTTAGTTCCCAACCCCTAGGTGGAAGCAACAAGTTGAAACTTGCCGCTACAGGAACTAAACCTGCTAAGGCTTCGACGGGGGTATAATGTCTCGTCATAGTCCAGTTTTTGCGTGTAGATACTCTGATATCGCAGGTTTTGGCGGCTTTATGCAGAATAGAGCAAAAATTTTTCGTAAAGGCAATGCGATAAGGACTTCAGTCCTTACTACGAAATTAATCCGGTGTAAAATTAACAATTATAGGGACTTCTCCATTGCGCTTTTGAAGAGATATCGCAGGAGTCACTCAGTTTATGCACATTCCAAAAATAAATCATATCAAACCCTATTGATAGCAAAGGATTTGATATGAAGCGAATTCTATTAGCCCGGATTTGGTATAACGCAGTTTCTACAATTTGTCGATCGACCTTTTGGCTTTATCTGCCAGATTTCTCACCGCATTTTTAGCATCTTCTGCTGCGTGGCGGGCGGCGGCTTCCGCTTGTTTGGCTTTGCCTTCAACCTGGTCTTTTCTGTTGCCAGTAATATTACCGAAAATTTCCTGAGCTTTGCCTTCTAAATTTTTGCCGATCGCCTTCGCTCTGTCTTCTGTAGTCATGATAAGCTCCGTTTGGCAAGTTGCTTTAGTAACATTGTAAAATTAACTCGCCTGCAATTGCCTTTAACTTCATATTAATTTATATTCTGCTTGACCTCGGTCTTCTTCTAAGGACTTACTTCGTGCAAATTCCTCACTCAAGAAGTAAACACTTCCTTTTTTTGACAACTGTATACGTCGGCAAAATTCGTCCTAAAAAACTATTTCAAACTCGCCGCCGCAACTTTAATCGGTTCGAGCAATTCTAACGGCAAATGCAGCATATTCAATTGGGTGCTATCTCCTGCTTTCCTTTCAGGATCGGGGCCGTGATAATCGCTGCCACCAGTTGCCAGCAAACCGTAATGAAGGCACAAATCTTTCAACTTTTGGATTTGGCTAGAACTGTGGCTGGGATGGTATACTTCAACTCCCATTAAACCAGCATCTACTAATTCTTGTAAGACTTCCTCAACAGCGCCGCCGCGAAATAAATAAGGGTGAGCCCACACTGGTACGGCGCCGCAACTCTTCAGTAAATCAATGCCTTCGACGATCGAGAATTTCTCGTAATGAACATAAGCCGGGCCGTCATCTCCCAGCCAGCGATCGAATGCTTCTCGCGATGATTTCGCGTGACCGGCTTTTACAAGTGCAGAGGCAATATGAGGTCTTCCCGGTGCCATTCCTGGGGATGTTTTTGGCAGTTCGATCGCGTATCCCATTGCTGCTAATTTTTCGACCATTTCCTGCGATCGGCGAAACCTTCCTTGCAGGCGATCGTTCAAAGGAACTCGCAACTTATTTGCATCGGGATAAAAACCTAAAATGTGCAGCGAACGGCCGTTGTGAACGGTGCTGAGTTCGAGTCCGGGGACTATTTCGATACCGTGCAAAGCAGCAGCGGCGAAGGCTTCATCCCAACCCGACATCGTATCGTGATCGGTGATTGCCAAGGCGCGAACCCCCGAAGATGTGGCGGCGGCTACGAGTTCGGCAGGGGTGAGAGTGCCGTCGGAATAAGTAGTGTGACAGTGGAGCTCTAGCATTTTTTTTTGTAAGTTAAAGTCTGTAAAACCTGCAATTATTCCCCTCACTCATGTGAGATATATCCTCATACTATTTTATATTTTAGATTTTAAATTGGTAATGAGTGATACTATAAGGGCTTCGCTCTTGTCTAAAGTTGCATTTTTTTTGGAACAGGTTTCACGGTCAGCAACCTTTTTTTCTCGTTATTTGTAATAACTTGTTGCGCTTTTAATTGGTACATTTATGTTTATTCAAACTCTGCATGACCTGGTGGATATTCCGCCCGCCTTTTCAGTTGAATTTAGATGCAGAACACCTTAGCTATTTCTTGATTTCTCGCATTGGGGAAATGACACCCTCTGGCAATTTGGGAGGAACTGGCGATATTTCAATACTTTGTATGTTGTGAACTGGGATAACTACCAGTTTATCTGCCAATTCGAGAATTATCGGGTCTGCCGTCAACATTTTGTGCAGGCGAGTGCCTAAAGTTGCTTGCTCTCCTACTGTTCCCTCTGGTGCACTGAACTGGAAGTGTTGCTGTTTGCCGTTGGTATAGTGGATTGTCAGATCGATAATTCTTTCTTGGTTGGTTGCTTGCATAATTTTTTTCCCTAACAGTCGATGGGGACTTGGCAAAATTAACAATAAATCAAAACTGGCGATCGCACCACGATTGGAAAGCTCGTTGCAAAGCTTTTGACCAAACCAGGCTGTCGGTACGAAAGCCCGCTTACTGCTAATTTTATCACAAAAACTGTACTGAAAGTTGCCAACTTACCCAGTATAGAATTGCCAGTTGCACTGTCTTCGCTCCCCAATGCGGGAGATCCTTCGCCAGCAATATTTGGTCGATCGGGCTTTCTTGTATGCCACTTGGCAAAGTGGTTCAATTTAGCCTGTCTAGCGACTTGAGTCAAAGCGGTCTCAAGCCATACAGCAGAGGCATTTGAGCGCTTTGGGTGTCAAGGTTTTTCGAGGTGCGAACTGTGGAGGTTAGGATAGTGGCATTCTGCGGTCACTGACCTAGAGGATTTTTTTATAAATTAATAACATAACATTCAGGTACAGCTTATGAAATCCACACTTTGTTTTCCCGAAACTTCTCTTTACTCTAACGCAGTCACTGTTAATAATAATGCTATTGACTCTTGTATCCTTACAGCTTGGATTGACTTAGTAGGAGGAGATTTTGAGAGCTTGGGAGGAGATGATTGGCTTCCCTTGTGCGGCGACATTGATGACGGCGAAATTTACCGGGAATGGTTTTTGTGGCAAGACAGCGAAGTAACTCAAGAGTGGGAGGCTTACGATCCCATTACTAATTATCGAGTTGTGGCACCTAGCCGAGAAATGATGATTGCTAAAATCGACCAAATAGAAGCTTCCAGAACAATTTAGTTGAACAGGAGAAGGTTAAATCTTGAGTTTCAACTTTAATAAAAATTTTGTAAACCAACCCGGTTTCTCCCAACCACACTCAAGAAACCGGGTTTTTCCGACCACAAATCTAAGGTTTGGTTGAGTTCCACTGGCCCAACATAATAATTTAGGTCGCTACTGCTTTTTGTTTTTCTCGTTCTAATTTGCGCTGCTTCAATACTGCCAGATTTTGTTTAATCGTGTCGAGCGCAAATCCAGCCCCCTGCTGTTGGTATAATTCGCTGGCACGGATAAAATCTGCAACGGCCTCCTCGTCCGATCGCAAATTCGCACAAGCCAAGCCGCGATTGTGGTAAGCTTCTGCCAAAGTTGAAACTTGTTCTAAAGCGCTGGTAAATTTATCTTTTGCTTTGCGGTACTTTCCTGACTGATAAGCCTCAATTCCTTGTTGAAAATAAACGGAAGCTTTGCTGCCGCTGTCGGTATCGGGAAATTCTGGGTAAGTTAAAATTGGTTCTTTAAAGAGTACAGAAATGCTGCCCTTGCCGAAGTAAGCCCAAGTCATTGTTCCCAACCCAATCCCCAGCACGAGGGCAATAATGACAGACAGAGCAATAAAATTGGTGAGTTCCATAGAGCAATATTTGTTGTATTATAATATGATAAGTTAATTCCTAACTTCTGCACCAATGGCTGCGCGGATTGACCTCAACTGGAAATGGTTTTTCGGATCGCTAGCTTTAGTATTGTTGATCGGCTTAATTACTGTAACTCCAAGTTCTGACGCAGCAACCAACCCGCAAACTCAAGCAGGGTGGCAATTGTTGCAGCGGGGGGAGACGGGGTTGGTGGTAGCAATGCGACACGCGATCGCCCCTGGTACGGGAGATCCTGCTAACTTTAAGTTAGGCGACTGTTCCACCCAGCGCAATTTATCAGCACAGGGAAGAAGCCAAGCCAAGCAAATTGGAGCCGAATTTCGCAACCGCAACATCAAAGTGGCCAGAGTTTTATCGAGTCAGTGGTGTCGGTGTTTGGAAACAGCAAAACTGATAAATTTAGGCAAAGTCGAACCGTTCCCAGCGCTGAACTCGTTCTTTAGCGATAGCACTAAAGAAGCCAGACAAACAGCGACTATTCGCAAATTAGTTGTTGATAATCGCAACACAACAGGCGCGATTATTATGGTAACTCATCAAGTAAATATTACCGCTATCACTGATATTGTACCGCAAAGCGGCGAAGCTGTCATTCTCAAAAGCGATCGACAAGGTAAAATCCAAATAGTCGGACGAATTGGAGGATTTTAAATAGAGAGAAAGTTATAATATTATCAATCTCCCATTACCAATTCCCCATTACTAATTTATATGAGTTTCCTATACAGCGCCGCCCTAGTGACTTTAGCAGACCTTGATAAGGAAGTTCTCGTTAAATTTTACAAAAATTTTCTAGACATAGAACCAAACCCTTATATTCCCAATACTTATGCTGAATTTCAACTCCCAGGTTTAAGGCTTGGCATATTCAAACCCAAAGATTCCCACAAATCGGAATTTGCAAATCGATCAAAAACAGGCATGAGTCTGTGTTTGGAAGTCAGCGATATCGAAACTGCGATCGCCAGAATTTGGGCTTTAGGTTATCCGCCCAACGGAGAAATTATTAAAGCTTCTCACGGTCTAGAAATTTATGCCTTCGATCCTGCAGGTAACCGCATAATTTTACATCAATCCAATCAGCCGTAGAGACTGTAGAGAAGACTGGGCGATTTCAATCGCTACTACACTTGCTTCTCGTCCGAACTCAGAGTGGCTAAGAAATCAAGGGGATATTTAAGGCGGACTGGCTATCAAACCAGCACTTACCATTCAAAACTCAAAACTCAAAACTGCCTTAACTATCTAATCAGTTCAGCAAAACTATAAAAACTGATAATTAATAACAACAATGCTGTCAGATGAGTTAGTTGAAATTGAGGCCGTGGGCCGATAGATTCCCGCACCAAAATTGAAAAAGACGAACCAATTATATAACTCAGAGACAGCGTTAAATACTGCCACTGCAATGTTACACTCCACAGCCCGAGCAAAATCATCGCCAAAGTTAACATTACCAGCTCAACAAAGCGAGGCGGATTGTGCTGAGTAGACAGAATCAAAGTGTCCAACCAATATTGCCAAGGTCTCATGTTTTAGCGATCGAGCTTTTAGATTTAGCCTTCTAGCTTAACCTACGATCGCCATTCAGTTTGTTGCTGCAAACACCTTAAAGCCTCCGCCGTCTCAACCTGCGGAAATTGCCCGTAAAAGCGACTGACACTGTAAAAAGGGTGAGGAGTCTCCAGAACAATCAACTTATCGCCCATCTGGGCCAAAAATCCTATCAAATCTGCCGGGGCGACAGGCGCGCAAATCCACAAAGCCGCCGGTTGCTGCGACTCCACAGCCTTAGCCGCCACAGCCATCGTCATCCCCGTAGCAATGCCGTCATCTACCAAAATTGCCAAAGCCCCAGCCACGCTGATATTTGGGCGTCCAGGAGACAAATCTGCCAGCAGAGATTGAGCATTATTTTGAGCCCGGGGCAGGGCTGATTTTTGCAAGCGTAAATTGTGCTGCTTTTGCTTTTCCCAGAGTACGTGACCGTCAGCCGTTGCAGCCCCGATCGCCAATTCTAAATTATCTGGGCGAGTAATTTTCTTGGCGACAACCACATCCAAAGGACAGCCCAAGCGGCGCGCAATCGGCACCGCAACGGGCAAACCCCCGCGCGGCAAGGCGTAAACAACCGGTTTCACCGTCTTCTGTGCCATTAAACTCAACTTGCCGAACTCGTCCACAACTGCCTCGGCCAGTTTTTCGCCTGCATCGGCGCGATCGTCAAAAAACGGGTTAGAGAACATATTTTTGCCTGTACGAGCTCAACCAAACAATTGGAGATTGTGCCAGTGTTAATTGGATATTGTGCGCTCGACAGCATCGCACACAAGCTTCTAGCCAATCTCAAATCACCAAACCCGATCTAAACTATAAACTCTAGACTCCAAAATCTCTCCCTAATTGTAAAATTTATGTCCAGCGACTTGCAACTCAGCCTTTTTGACAACAATCAAAGTGCCACTTTCCAAACAGACTCAATACCAGCAAATGCCAAAATTCCCATTCCTCCCGGCACTTATCAAAATATGGAACAAATTGGCGAGCACTGCAACCGCTGCTACCGCTGCGAATTGGGCAACAGCCGCACTCACGCCGTCATCGGGCGCGGCAATCCTCAAGCCTCAATTTTGATTGTGGGAGAAGCGCCCGGACAAAACGAAGACGAAACCGGATTGCCCTTCGTCGGGCGATCGGGCAAACTGTTAGATAAGATTTTAGAATCCGTGGGATTGAGTGCAGAAACCGACGTATTCATTGCCAACGTCATCAAATGTCGCCCTCCCAACAACCGCCCTCCGACAGCAAAAGAAATCGAAGCTTGCAAACCATACTTGCTCGAACAAATTCGCATTTTAGATCCCAAAATTATTTTATTAACCGGTGCAACAGCCCTCAAAGGTTTGCTAAGCGACAAGCGGCCAATTAGTAAAATCCGAGGTCAATGGATTGAATGGGAAAATCGTTTGTGTATGCCGATTTTTCACCCATCGTACTTGTTGCGAAATCCCTCCCGCGAACCGGAGACTCCGAAATGGTTTATGTGGCAAGATATGCAAGCTATCAAGGCGAAATTGGATGAATATAAATAGCAATTATAATAACTTTTTGTTTTTGCGTTGTATGGGCGGGTTTCACAAACAATAATTTCCTAAAACAGATAATCTCGTAAACCCGCCCCCCACGGTAAATCGCTCAACCAAAAATTCGTGGATTTTCTGATACCTCTGTCAGGAACAGGCATCTTGCCTGTTCCACAATAAAATTATTTTCTGTCAGGAACAGGCAAGATGCCTGTTCCACAATAAACAATATTTCATGTGGGGTGGGCGTCTCGCCCGCCCCAAAATACAATTTAGTTGCGGGACAACTTATTTTTTGCATTACAATCGCGCAACCACAAACGAATCGCCTCAGCAATTTCGCTTTCACTATCTTGGCCTAATAAAGGACGAATATCCGCTGCAGTACCAAACCGAGAAAAGATTTTTGCCAACTCCCAGCCGTTCTCCGTTTGAGTTAAAAACAGCCAATGATATTGCTGAATTTCAACTCGTTGTCCCCTGCGATACTGCCGTTCTAAAGTAGTAATGAAAACTTGACTGGCATTTTCAGGAAGCGCATCTTTAAAATTTAAAGGTAACGGTTCAAACTCCGGGCGGCCGGCTAAAATTATTTGAGGCAGCGCGTAACCGGATGGTGTGTTTTTGTTAGAAGAAAAGTGCGATCGCACAATTACGCGATTAGCATAACTCGGCAAATCTTGCAACAGGCGCTCGACCAAAGTTTCTAAATCTGCCGGACAGGGCGATCGCACTAACAAACCATACCGACTTGCATTCATACTATTAGTATGATTTGTCACAAAATTAACTGCAAAAGTCGGAGTTGCAACCGCAGATATCAGCAGATAAACACAGATAAACGCAGATAAAATTTTATTGGCGTTCATCGGCTTTTATCGGCGGTAAAAAACAACATTTCTATTGTTACTCCAACTCTTCACAAATACGGGTAAAAGCCGCCACTGGATCGGGCGCAGCAGTAATTGGCCGCCCAATCACCAGATAATCCGCACCAGCTTTCAAAGCAGCCTTTGGAGTCATCGATCGCCTTTGATCGCCCCCATCAGCCCATTTCGGACGCACACCGGGACAAACTAACAGAAAATCATCCCCGCAACTCATTCTTAACTGTTCTACTTCTTGCGGAGAACAAACAGCCCCAGCTAAACCCGTTTCCTTAGCCAACAATGCCATGTGCAAAGCAAATTCCGGCAACTCCAAAGGTATTTTCAACTCAAAAGCCAACTGTCGCGAATTCAAACTCGTCAACAGAGTAATTGCAATCAACTTAGGACTCGGTTTATCCACAGCCGCCGCCCCTTCAGTCAAAGCCAACTGTGCCGCTTTCAAAGCATCTTTACCGCAAGTAGAATGGATAGTCAATAAATCCACATTGTACTTAGCAGCAGCCCGACAAGCACCAGCCACAGTATTCGGGATATCGTGAAACTTCAAATCGAGAAAAATCCGCTTTTCCCGCTGTTTTAAAATTTCCAAAATCCCCGGCCCGGAGCTCACAAACAGTTCCAAACCCACTTTCCAGAAAGATACTTGCGGCAGTTTGTCCAGAAGTGCGATCGCATCTTCCTGACTCGAAACATCCAAAGCAACAATAATTCGATTATCAGCGTTCATCAGCATTCATCAGCCTTCATCTGCGGTAAAAAAAGAGATTCAAGACACCAATCGCACAAACTTATTCTTCCCAACCTGCAAAACCTTACCGCATAAATCAGTCGGTGATTCAAAAGTAAGATTAACATCAGAAACCCGATCGCCCTCCAACTTCACCCCGCCGCCCTGCATCAGCTTCCGCGCATCACCGCTGCTTTTACAAAGCCCGCTAGCACTGAGAATATAAAACAACTTAGCCGGAAACTGCACACTTGCCAAAGAAAACTCCGCCACAGCATCAGCTTGTCCAGCAGCACCTTTGACCAGCGCCATTGCATCTTGTTGTGCGCGTTCGGCCGCTTCCTTCCCCCGATACTGGCGCACCACATCCACAGCCAAAAGTTTCTGTTTTTCTCGCGGATTTTCTGGCAATTCATCAAGCGGCCAATCTGTCAATAGTTCAAAATACTGGGCGATCGAATTATCAGCAATTTTCTCCAATTTAGAATACATAGTCAGCGGGTCTTCCGACAAACCTACATAATTTCCCAAAGACTTCGACATCTTTTGTACGCCGTCAGTGCCGATCAGAATTGGCATTAGCAAACCAAACTGCGGTTTCATCCCAAAATGCCGCTGCAAATCTCTCCCCACCGCAATATTAAACTTTTGGTCGGTTCCCCCCAACTCAACATCAGCTTCCAAAGCCACCGAGTCGTAACCCTGCATTAGTGGATACAGAAACTCATGCAGATAAATCGCATTTTCCTGCTGCATCCTGTTATCAAATCCCTCTTTAGCAAGCATCTGCTGGACCGTCATCGTCCTCAGCAGTTCCAAAATCTTCGCCAAGTCCAATTTCGACAACCACTCGGAGTTGTAGCGAATTTCCAAACGTCCGGGTGTGTCAAAATCTAGAATCGGACGCACTTGGTCTAAATAAGTCTTGGCATTTTCCGCCACTTGTTCGGCTGTCAACTGGCTGCGTGTCTCCGATTTCCCTGTCGGATCGCCAATTCTTGCGGTAAAATCTCCGATGACCAGTACCGCTGTGTGACCGGCATCTTGAAAAGCCCGCAGCTTGCGGACGCAAATGCTGTGCCCCAAGTGAATGTCACTCCCAGTGGGGTCAATTCCCAGTTTGACGCGCAACGGTCGATCGACTTTTGCCAGCAGTTGGGCTAAATTTTCGTCAGGGTTGCTAGAATCAGGTCGATCTGGAAAAATCTCGCTGACGCCGCGGTAAAGCGCTGAAAGGTTAGGAGTTATCATCGGGAAGCGATCGTTCATCATAGTTTTGCCAAAGTGCAGCAGAATTAGTTACACTCACTGGTTGACGCATAAAAACATAACTATCAAGCTACTATAATCCCAAAGCTGACCGGCTTTCATTAGCTGACCCCGCCCAAAAACGGATACTAGCCCCCGACAACAGTCGTGGAGATCCCCAAATTTTAGACTCTTGTTCAAACCCCCAGATTCATCTGTGGAATAAATCTAAAATCTAAAATCTAAAATCTAAAATCGACTGACAGTCTTTAGGGTTCGCATCTAAAATTAAAAGTCTTAAACCCCAAATCGAGTGAGGAAGTGAAATCCACGTGTCAACCAACGCCGTCCGCAATAACACGGAAAACTCAGCCCCCGTATTCGAGTTTGTTCAGTCAGTCAGTAAAGTGACCGCCGGAACCATACTCAGCATGACAATGCTTGCCAGTTCCGTAGTCGCTGGCGGACTGGTTGGCTTAGCGATCAGCTTCCGCAATTTGCCAGATGTTCGGATCTTGCAAACCTACTCTCCTACAGAAACTACCCACATTTACGACATCAACGGCAAGCCCCTAGCCAGCATCCACGACGAAGCCAACCGGGATGTCGTACCCCTTGACCAAATCTCCCCGAACCTAAAACGAGCTGTTCTGGCGATCGAAGATAGCAACTTTTTCACCCACAAAGGCATCAACCCTGGCGGGATAGCCCGAGCTCTTCTAGTCAACCTAGAGAAAGGTAGAACCGTGGAAGGGGGCTCGACTATGACTATGCAGCTAGTCAAGAACCTGTTTCTTTCTCCCCAGTCAAAATTTAGTCGCAAGGTAGCTGAAGCGGTAATGTCTATCCGCTTGGAGCAAATTCTCAACAAAGACCAAATTCTGCAACTATACCTGAATCAAATCTACTTAGGTCACAACTTGTATGGCGTAGAGACAGCCTCTCGAAGCTATTTCAACAAGTCAGCAAGTAATTTGACTCTTTCAGAAGCAGCGATGCTGGCCGGCTTAATTTCTGCCCCCGAAGAATACAGTCCTTTCGTCAATTACAAGTTGGCAAAAGAGCGGCAAACAATCGTTTTAGGCCGCATGAAGGATCTTAAATGGATTACGCCCGCCCAAGAGACTGCTGCCCGCCAGGAAAAAATTAAGCTAGGCAAAATTACCTCTTTTGGCGGCTCTCAAGTTCCTTACGTAACACAAGCCGTAGTCCAAGAACTGACAAGGCGTTTCGGGCGGGATGCCGTGGTTAAGGGAGGAATGCGCGTTCAAACCACGATCGACCTCAGAATGCAGCGCATAGCCGAAGAAACCGTCAAAGCGTGGCACAATCGGCTTTACTACCAAGGGCTGTTTTACGATCGCGAGGAAGGTCAAATTGCCCTAGCCGCCGTCGATCCCCGCACCCACTTCGTCAAAGCAATGGTGGGCGGCGTCGATTACGAAAAGAGTCAGTTCAACCGCGCCATCCAAGCACGCCGCCAGCCCGGATCTTCTTTTAAGCCTTTTGTCTACTACGCTGCCTTTGCTAGCGGCAAATACACCCCGGATTCAGTTGTCTACGACTCCCCTGTCGGCTACCGCGACGGCGACGGCTACTACTATCCTCAAAACTACGGCGGCGGCTTCTCCGGTGCCGTCACCATCCGCAGAGCTTTGGAATCATCTCTGAACATTCCCGCCATCAAGCTTGGACAAGAAGTCGGATTGAATAAAGTGATTGAGATTTGTCGCGTGCTCGGCATCAGAAGTCCCATGGAACCGGTGATTTCTTTGCCCTTGGGTGCCGTTGACCTCACTCCTTTAGAAATGGCCGGAGCTTTTGCTACCTTTGCCAACAACGGCTGGCATTCTGACACCACGTTTATAGTGCAAGTAACTGACAGCAGCGGCAACGTCTTGCTCGACAACACCCCCAAACCCAAATTAGTTCTCAATTCCTGGGCGGCGGCATCTGTCAACAGCGCCCTGCAAGGGGTAATTAACAACGGAACGGCAAGGGCTGCTCAACTTGGGCGACCGGCTGCTGGGAAAACTGGTACAACTTCCTCAGAACGAGATATCTGGTTTGTAGGTTACGTGCCGCAGTTGTCGGTGGCTGTTTGGATGGGCAACGACAATTACAGACCGATGAGCTACGGTGCTACTGGCGGTACTATTGTCGCCCCTGTTTGGCGTGATTTTATGAGCCAAGCTTTGGAAGGCGTTCCCGCAGAAAGTTTCAAACCTGCTTCATCTTTTGAGCGACCTTAATTATCAGTCATTAGTCATTGGGCATTGGGCATTGGGAATACTTTCTTTTTCTTCCTTCTTCCTTCTTCCTTCTTCCTTCTTCCCTCTGACACTAAGACTGTTTTTCCAGCTCAGATTTCATCCGCTCCAGCGTTGAGTTCATTTGCTCAAACATCTGCTGGGGCGTGATACCAAATTGATTGAGCTGTGTTTTTAACTGCTCTACAGTCATCTGAGCCATGAAGTCCTCCGACAGCTCGAAGCGCTTCATAAAAATACGGTAGCGCTCCATCATTGATTCCATCTGAGCGATGAACATTTTCTTGCCTTCGCGATCGAATTTGCCGTAACTGCCACCTAGTTTGATGAGAGATTGATAGTCTTCAAACAATAGCTTGGCTTCTTGCTGAACAATTTCTGAATCAAAAAATCCCATAGCTTTCCTAAATTTTTAATATTCAACTAATTTTGATCGAGGCGAGAAATCTCTCTGCTTTTTCTACCATTTTATCAGTTGCCGGAGGAAGTCCCTACCCCTTAAGGCACAAGAATAAGTAGAAATTTCCGTACAGCATAAGGGATGGGCATTGGACATTGGGCATTGGGCTGGCGATAACAACAGTCAACTGTCAACTGACTTCAAACTTGACCGATGCGTTCTAGAGGCCAAAATCGCACGACAGCGCGGCCGATGATGTTCTGCTTAGGTAAAAATCCCCACCTGCTGGAGTCGTTGCTGTTGTTGCGGTTGTCTCCCATCACAAAGTATTCATTTTCTGGGACGCGATAAGGCCCCCACTGGTATTTAGGAGGTTCGGCAATATATTTTTCGACGAGGGGTTGGTCGTTAAGATAAACTAAACCTTTTTTAACGGCGACGGTTTGACCCGGTAAGCCAATTACCCGCTTGATGAATGCTTGGTCTTGGGTAAAGCCTTGTTCTTGCAACTTTTCGGGGGGAGTAAATACTACGATGTCGCCAGTTTTTGGAGGTTCGAGGTAGTAGGAGATTTTTTCGACGACGACCCGATCGCCCACGTGCAAAGTGGGTACCATAGAATCTGAGGGTATATAGCGCGGTTCGGCGACCAAGGCTCGAATCACTATTGCTAAACTCAAAGCAATAATCACTATCTGAAGATTTTCTCGCTGCGACTTCCACGCTTTCTGCCACCAGCTTTCAGGCGGATTTTCTGCTACTTGTGTACCCAACTTATTTTTTTCAGATGTCATGAAAGTCCTCGCTAAATAGTTGCCATTAATTATCTGATTAAGCTCGCTCAGCATTTAAATTGCATCTCAAGAAATAATCCAACCATGAGCGAGCTGGACACGCGAACCCGCCCAAAATATACAATTTAAATGCAGTACAGCTTACCATTGAAGTATGTCGCTGTTAATTACTAGACGTGAAATGCAGGCATTCGCAAACAATCTTGAAAAGCATCTGCGTTGCATCTGCGTTGCATCTGTGGTTTCCCTATCAATCAAAGATTTATGCAATAAGTCTCCTCTTGATATTAACTCATAAAAAAGGCAGAGAATTTAAATTCTCTACCTTTTTTATTTGAGGATTTTGAGTTGTTTGCGACTGCGAGATTGGTTATTTCCAAACTTAACTCGCGATCGCAAACAACTCAATCTTACTCAGCGCCTTGGGGCAGCAATTCCCGCTTTTGACCTTGCAGCACCTTAACAATTCCGTCCTCGCCCACATCCACAACAGCGGTGTCGCCGTCTTTGATGCGGCCAGAAAGGATTTCCTCAGCCAAACTGTCTTCCAGCAAGCGCATGATGGCGCGGCGCAGGGGTCTGGCTCCGTAGCTGGGGTTGTAGCCTTCTTCTACCAGCCGTTCTTTGAATTTTTCGGTCACTTCCAGGGTGATTCCCTGTTCTGTCAAACGACTGAATACTTCTTTGAGCATGATGACCGCGATTTCCTTGACTTCTTCCTTGTTCAACTGGCGGAAGACGATAATTTCGTCGAGTCGGTTGAGGAATTCAGGGCGGAAGTAGTTTTTGAGTTCTTCATTAACCAAGGAACGAATGCGGTTGTAATTAGCATCGGCTTGGTTGTCGCTGAACTCGAAGCCGAGGCCGCCGCCGCCTTTTTCAATCACCTTAGAACCGATGTTTGAGGTCATGATCAGCAGCGTGTTTTTGAAGTCCACGGTGCGACCTTTGGCATCTGTTAAGCGGCCGTCTTCCAATATTTGCAAAAGCATATTGAAGACATCGGGGTGGGCTTTTTCGATTTCGTCGAACAGCACGACGGTATAAGGACGGCGGCGGACTGCTTCTGTGAGTTGGCCGCCTTCGTTGTAGCCGACGTAGCCTGGAGGAGAACCGATGAGTTTGGAGACGGTGTGCCGTTCCATGTACTCCGACATATCCAACCGAATCATGGCGTCTTCGGAACCGAAGAAGTAGCCGGCTAGGGCTTTGGTGAGTTCGGTTTTGCCGACGCCGGTGGGCCCGGAGAAGATGAAACTGGCGATCGGGCGATTGGGATTTTTCAAGCCAACGCGAGCGCGACGGATGGCGCGGGAAACAGCTTTCACTGCTTCTTCCTGCCCGATCAAGCGCTGGTGCAAGGTATCTTCCATGTGCAGCAGCTTTTCGGATTCGGATTCGGTCAGTTTATTTACCGGGACGCCCGTCCAGCTTGCCACGATTTGAGCGATATCTTCTTCGCTGACTACTGGCGAGGGGTCTGTTTCGCCGGTGCGGGCCGAGTCGGTTTTTTTGGCTTGGGAAATAGCGCGAATTTCGGCTTTGATCGTCATTTCTCGATCGCGCAATTCGCCGGCTTTGTCAAAGTCTTGAGAACGCACCGCTTCGTCTTTATCTTTGAGGACTTGGCGCAGTTCTTTGTCAAGTTCTTTGGCTGCGGGGGGCAGTTGGGAGTTGATCAGGCGGACTCTCGAACCTGCTTCGTCTACCAAGTCAATTGCTTTGTCTGGAAGGAAGCGATCGGAGATGTACCGGTGAGAGAGTTTGGCTGCGGCTTCCAGCGCCGTGTCCAAGATTTTCAGCTTGTGGTGCTGTTCGTAGCGTTCCCGCAGACCGAAGAGAATCTCGATCGTCTCGTCAACGGTGGGTTCGCCGACCATGACGGGCTGGAAGCGCCGTTCTAGGGCTGCGTCGCGCTCGATGTGCTTCCGGTACTCGTCTAGGGTGGTAGCACCGATACATTGGAGCTCGCCTCTTGCCAGAGCCGGCTTGAGAATGTTCGCTGCGTCGATCGCCCCTTCAGCCGCACCTGCACCGATCAAAGTGTGTACTTCGTCAATCACCAAAATCACGTTACCCGCTGTGCGGATTTCGTCCATGATTTTTTTGAGGCGTTCTTCAAATTCGCCCCGGTATTTAGTACCGGCAACCAGCAAGCCGATGTCGAGGGTGACGACGCGCTTTTCTTCAAGGATGTCTGGGATATCGTTGTTAGCGATGCGTTGGGCCAGGCCTTCGGCGATCGCGGTTTTGCCAACTCCGGGTTCCCCAATGAGCACCGGGTTATTTTTGGTGCGGCGACCGAGGATTTGAATTACCCGTTCGATTTCTTTTTGGCGTCCGACTACTGGGTCTAGTTTCCCATCGACCGCCATTTGAGTGAGGTTGGCTCCAAATTCGTCGAGGGTTGGGGTTTTGGTGCGGGCACCTCCGCCAGTGGCTGCGACTTCTGCGGTTTCTCCCAGCATCCGAATCACTTGGGTGCGGACTTTCGACAAGTCTACTCCCAGGTTTTCTAATACTCTGGCCGCTACTCCCTCACCTTCGCGGATCAGGCCCAGCAGCAGGTGTTCGGTACCGATGTAGTTGTGTCCGAGTTGACGAGCTTCTTCTAGGGATAGTTCTAGAACCCGCTTGGCGCGGGGGGTGAACGGAATTTCTACTGCTACGAAGCCGGAACCGCGCCCGATGATTTTTTCCACTTCAATGCGCGCGTCTTTCAGGTTTACGCCCATTGATTTGAGGACTTTCGCTGCAACCCCGGTTCCTTCTCCGATCAGACCCAGGAGGATCTGTTCTGTCCCTACGAAGTTGTGACCCAGGCGGCGAGCTTCTTCCTGGGCCAACATGATTACTTTTATTGCTTTTTCTGTGAAGCGTTCAAACATGATTTATTCCCATCACCTGCTGCTATGTGCCCGTTTCGAGGTCACGCTCGCACAACGAGCGTTTGTGTTCGAGTGTTAACTCGTACTGCTTATTCTAGCGCGACACTCCCAACCTATCTGCCGCACTCGGCTGCGGTTGCAGATTCCAGGCTCATGTTGCAGGGTGGCTTTCAACTGGGAAGACCCAAATGGTGGCTGACCTACAACCTCCCCTAGACTGCAAGAAGATTGCTCTTCTCGGCCCGTGCCCAACCTACGACTGCGTATTGATGGATTCTAGCATAATCTTTTTGGCTGTCATGCAGGCGCAAAATGGATATTTCTCGAAGTGTAGGACAGTTTTTTTACAAAAGTTCTTGGTTAGATGGGCGATCGATCCCTAAACTCACCCTTAAGCTGTTGTCAATCTCAAGAATCTGTTGGTTTGGGAGGGCGAGAGCGAGCTGGGCTTTCTTCATCTAAAATTTTGCCCCCGATTCGTTGAAAATTTGGGTATTGTTCCTGTTGTCAGTTGTGCGATCGATCCTGCATCAATTAGTGAGGTAATGACTATCTTGCGCGGTGAGTTTTTTGGTGAGAGGGCACTGTTTAGTGGAGAACCAAGTCCGGTATCAATCGCTGCCGTTGACGATTTGCAAGTTCTTGTCATCGACTCAGATGCTGTAAATACGATGATTGAACGTCAACCCAGCTTGGGGCGCGATATCAGTCAAATTATCGAAGCGCGAAGCAAAGCGGTAAGGATGGCCCGGCAGGCAGATGTTTCTTCCCATGCTGAGGTTGATTCCCTATGAGGATTTTGAACTAAATTGATATCGAGTAACCAATTATTTGTCAATGCCAGTTAAAGAGGCAACAAATTACACTCAAAAATCAAAATTTATCGATCGCCAAATGCCAGTTTTTCTGACGCAGCCGAGCGCAAATTTGCACTTTTTTAACCGCCAAATATTGCTGAAATTCTGGTTTCTCTATGCCGCTGCGCCACATTACCAGAGCATCTTCTCCGGTGTCTTCGTAGTACCGTTTCCGCCGTCCTGCCTCTTTAAACCCAAATTTTTGGTAAAGAGAAACTGCGGCTAAATTAGATTCCCGTACTTCTAACGTTGCCCGTTCTAATTGTCTATAGTGAGCCTTTTTTAGTAAATCCCAAAGCAGAGCTTGTCCTAAACCCTGACCTTGAAAGCGAGGATGAATTGCCAAAATTGTAATATGAGCTTCTTCTAAAATTGCCCACAGGCAGCCCAAGCCGATCAGGGTTGGGGTAAGTTTTGAGTTCGGAGTTGCTGGCGAGGAACTCTCAACACTCAGCGGTTTTGAGTTGAGAATGCTGTTCGGCTCGATCGACTCAAGTTCGCTGTCGAATCTTTCTGATTTGCCGACCTCGGTTTCCGATGCCCACAAACCCAGTAAATCGCTGTTAGGACTGCCTAACTCGCGCCCATAGCCTTCGATAGTCCACAGTCCGCCAAAACATAGGCGATCGAGTTCGACTGCACTGTTGAGGTCTTCGGTGGCGAGATGTTTAATTTGTAGAAAACGCACGGCTTTGACACTCCTAGGCCTAAAGGCGAGAGGATTCTTTGTTCATAGACCCAACTTGCCCAGACAGGATTTCTCCAGCCAAAGTAGAGGTCGAATCTCCCAAAGCGTTCGGATCTAAAATCCAAGTTCCGGTATGCCCTACCGTACTCAATGCCCTTTTCAGGATATTAATCGCAGCGTTCCAATCCCTATCCATAACGAACCCACATTCACAAACATGGGTTCTTACGGATAGGGATTTTTTTACGATTGCGCCGCAGTTAGAACATTTTTGTGATGTGTAGGCAGGGTTGACGGCAACCGTTACCCTGTCAAACTTCACTCCCAAATACTCTAACCACTTCCTGAACTGATACCAACCAGCATCATTAATCGACTTCGCAAGACAGTGATTTTTAACTAAGTTTTTAATCCTCAAATCTTCGTAGGCTACCAAATCGTTAGATTGGATTACGCAACGCGCCAGTCTCTTAGCGTGTTCTTCGCGTTGCCTACTTATTTTGAGGTGTACTCTTCCTAGTCGATTAATGGCTTTCTTGCGGTTAGCCGAGCCTTTCTTTTTACGAGAAACGATCCGATGCCTAAACTTCAGCCGTTTTTCACTCTCTCGATAAAACTTGGGGTTAGGTTCGCTGTGACCGTTAGAGTCAGTATAAAACTCTTTAAGTCCAACATCTAAGCCAAGCGTTTTGCCTGTCGGAGCTGCGTCTACTTTGTTCTCAGCACCGATTAAGAACTGAACGTAGTAGCCGTCAGCACGGCGAATTAAACGCACCCGTTTTATCTGGTCGAGTTGGTAGAAGTTTAAATCCCACGTTCCTTTGAGCTTAAGCTTGCCAATTCCTTTCTTGTCAGTGAAAGTGATTTGCTTCCGCGTTTCTGAAAGTTTCCAGCCGCTAACTTTATATTCGACTGAGCGACAGTTTTTTTTGAATTGCGGATACCCCTTCTTTCCGGAGATAGCTTTTTTGCAATTATCGTAGAACCGAGCAATTGCAGAATAAGCTCTTTCGACTGAAGCTTGGCAAGCGCTAGAATTCAAGGATTTGACAAAGGAAAACTCTTCTCTCAGTACGGTGCTGTGACGGTACAGTTCTTTTTGCCCTACGCCTCGGTTATCCATCCAGAAACGGATGCACTTGTTCCGAACGAACTGAGCAGTCCTGATTGCCTCGTCTATTGCTGCGTACTGATTTGGCTTTCCTTTAGCCTTGAATTCTAAAGCAAACATTTTACGTGTAAAGTCGCTACGTTAAAATACTAGCACAAAGCCGTCCTAAAAGGACGGGGCTTTAAACCCAATTTTCTGGTAAATTGTACACTGGAAAACACAGTAGCGATTAGCTGTTTGTTGCTAGTTTTGAGTCATGACTCACAAGTCTCCAGACATTAGTCTACTGCCAACGACCAATGACTGCTGATTAATGACTGCCGACTGCTGACTGCTGATTAATGACTGCTGACTAATAACCTAGGATAGTTATTGCGCGATGGTATCAACTCAATCTTTCGGGGTCGAATCGGGACTTAAGTATCTGTCTGAGTCGAAGCCGGCCCTGCAAAATCGATCGCCAAATCAAGAACTGTTACCGCTGACAGCCAGTGTTAACAGCAGCGATCGGTTGGAAATCGGAGGCTGCGAGGTGACAGCTTTGGTGGAGCAATTTGGCTCGCCGTTGTATATTTTAGACGAAGAAACGCTGCGGGCGGCTTGCACCCAGTACCGGGATGCTTTCGAGCGTTACTATCCGGGCGAATCCCAAGTGCTTTATGCTTCTAAAGCTTGGAGTTGTTTGGCAATTTGCGCGATCGCAGCTTCCGAAGGCTTAGGCATCGATGTCGTATCCGCCGGAGAAATCCACACTGCACTGCAAGCCGGCGTGGGTCCCGACAAAATCTACTTCCACGGTAACAACAAGTCTCGCGAGGAACTACAGCTAGCTGTCGAAAACGGCTGCATTACCGTAGCCGACAATTGGCGGGATTTAGAGACTTTAGCAGAGTTGGGAGAATTGGGTGTCAGCAGCCTCACAGGTGGGCCGACACGAGTTATGGTGCGGTTTACTCCTGGAATTGAGTGTCACACCCACGAGTACATTCAGACGGGTCAAATCGACAGTAAATTTGGCTTCGATCCCAACTCGCTCGATCGAGTATTTACTTTTATCAGCCAACAGCCGTCGTTATTTTGCGTGGGAGTGCACGCTCACATCGGCTCTCAGATTTTTGAACTGCAACCCCATGACGATTTAGCCGAAGTCATAGTTCAGGCATTGACAAAAGCACAGAGTTATGGTTTGCCAGCAACAGAAATTAATATTGGCGGTGGGTTGGGCATTCGCTATACTGAAGCGGACGATCCTCCTAGCATTGAAGATTGGGCTCGTACGATTTGCAAGGCAGTGGTAGCAGCTTGCGAGCGGCAGCAATTGCCCTTGCCTAAATTGCTTTGCGAACCTGGTCGATCGCTCGTGGGTACAGCTTGCGTTACAGCTTACACCGTTGGCTCTAAAAAAGTCATTCCGGAAATGCGGACGTATATAGCTGTCGATGGCGGGATGTCGGACAATCCGCGTCCTATTACCTATCAATCAGTTTATCGAATCCTCGCAGCCGGCAAAATGTCTGCTCCCTTAACGGAAACAGTGACAATTGCTGGAAAACACTGCGAGTCAGGCGATGTTCTGATTAAAGATGCCAAATTGCCAGAGTGTCATGCCGGAGATGTCCTCGCGGTTACGGCCACAGGGGCATACAATTACAGTATGGCTTCTAACTACAACCGAGTACCCCGACCGGCCGCGGTTTTAGTGAGAAATGGGGAAGTTAACACGATTATACAGCGGGAAACTTACCAGGATTTGCTGAGGCTTGACCGCCTTCCTGAACGACTCGGAACTCAAAAGTAAAAACTTAGAAGTTAAAAGTTAAAAGAAAGACAATCCATGTTTACTTAGTGAGGATTGCCTTTTCACTTTTAACTTTTGCCTTGTTCAGTCACGCGATTGGATTGACACTTCCCGGTCTAAAAATACGGGGATTTTCAGCATATTCCTTATAACAACTGTTCATGGTTCATGGGTTCGAGTGCATCACGGTTCGCGGTTCACAGGCGGTAGCGTTCGATGAACCATGAACAATCAACAATCTGGCTTTGACTTGGCCCTGGTTCAGTCCTTATTGATTCAAGGGATAGATATTGGACTGGTTTTTGCCCTTGCGTATTTGGTACTCGTCATTGTTGGCGAGCGCAGAACGCTGTGGATGGTACGGGGATTTATTATTTTGATGCTGGCGGCGGCGGTGAGCAACTGGGCTGGATTGAGGCTATTGCACGTTGCCCTCAACAGCTTGGTGACTGGTTCGGCTGTGGCAATGGCGGTAATATTGCAGTCGGAGTTTCGCCGATTTCTGGAACAATTGGGTCGGGGGGAATTTCGGCAATTGTTTGGACGCGATCGCCGACCAAATCCCGAACCGGACAGCGTAATAGATGAAATTGTGGACGCAGTAAAAGAACTTTCGCAAAACCGCACGGGCGCTTTACTAATTATAGAAACAGATTCCCCGATCGACGATCGAGATTTTTCGGTGCCGGGACTAAAGCTAAATGCTGAAGTTTCTAAAGAATTGTTGCAGACAATCTTTCAGCCGCAAACTTTGCTGCATGACGGAGCTGTTTTGATTCGAGGTTCGCGGATCGCGTCGGCGGGGGTAATTTTGCCTTTGTCCGATCGCAGCGCGTCGCGCCAGTTGGGAACCCGCCACCGGGCTGCGATGGGGATTACGGAACGGGTGCAAGCTTGCGTGTGCGTGGTGGTGTCCGAGGAAACGGGTTCTATTTCTTTAGCCCAGATGGGACTTTTAAATCGACCTTTGACTAGCAGCAAACTTAAGGAATTGCTGGAAGCAAAGCTGTTTCCGTCCGAGGGAGAAAGAGTTGTGGCTCCAATTCCGATCGGCAATCTCGGACGCCAGATAGGATTGAAGGGAGTGACGCTATTAAAACGGATACTGCGCCGTTAGTCGGGTAATCGGGAGAAACCATGAGTCAAGGAATTTGCTTGGAAAAGTTGCCGGAGGATCTGCAACAAGAACTACTGCCTAAGCACATAGCAGTGATTATGGACGGGAACGGGCGCTGGGCTAAGAATAAGGGGTTGCCGCGGATTGCGGGGCACCGCCGAGGAGCTAGCACTCTGAAGGAACTGCTGCGCTGCTGCAAAGATTGGGGGATTCCAGCTTTAACGGCCTATGCTTTTTCGACGGAGAATTGGGGGCGGCCGGCCGGAGAGGTCGATTTTTTAATGAGTTTGTTTGAGGGAAAGCTGCGGCAAGAATTGCGGGAGATGGTGGACGAGGACGTGCAAATTCAATTTATGGGGAATTTGCAGGCTTTGCCGAAGTCTTTGCAAGCCGAAATCGAGCGCTCTGTGACGGCCACTCAGCACAATCAGGGGATTTTGTTTACGGTGGCGACGAATTACGGGGGGCGTCAGGAGATTGTACAAGCTTGTCGGGCGATCGCCACTCAGGTGAAAGAGGGCAAGTTGCAGCCGGAGGAGATTGATGAGGTTTTATTTAAACGCTATTTGTATACTGCTGATGTTTGTGACCCGGATTTGCTGATCCGGACGAGTGGGGAAATGCGGTTGAGCAATTTTCTATTATGGCAAATGGCTTATTCGGAAATTTACATTACTGAGACGCTGTGGCCGGATTTTGATCGATCGGAGTTTCACCGCGCTTTGTCTACTTATCAGCAACGCAACCGCCGATTTGGCAAAGTCTAACTATTTTGGATTTTAGATTTTGGATTTTAGATTAATTTTTCACTTTCCAATTAGGTAGATTCTGAAATGTATTTCTCAATCTAAAATCTAAAATCGCCCATCTAAAATCAAATTAGGGGCCGGAGAAAACGGCCGCTTCAATGTCCTGACGTGAGAGGGAGTATTTGAATGCTCGCTGAATGTCTTGGCCGTCGGCTCCAGCATCGATGTAGCGGACGGTAAGTTGGTCAATATCGAGGGAGAGTTCTGCTTTCCATGTAAGTTGCTCGATCTGCCAGCAGTGGAGTTCTCGCCGATCTTGCTGGCAGCCGCGGCTTTTTAGCCACTGCTCGATTTCAGGGAGTGGGTGGTTGTACAAAGGAGTGTCAGCGGAAGGAAGAGTCATGGGATTTTAGATTTTAGATTTTAGATTTTAGATTGGGGATTTCCGATTGAGGATTGGAGATTGGGGATTGGAGGCTTTAATTGCCGCGAATTAAGCCGATCGCGATCGCCAGTACCAAACATCCGATTAAGCTAGCTCCCATGATAAACAGAGCGAACATTTCTCCAGGAGAAAGAGGTCGATCGGTGGGATCTAGGTAAGCGGAGTTGTAAGTTTTTTTGCCGGAGCCCGAAACCGGAGCATCGAAGCCTGGGGGTGGCCCAATCACGTTCAGGCGAGAATAGCCTATTTTGAGGTCGTAGGCGAGCCGACGTTCTGGGTTGCTGAGGGTGGCGTAGGCGTTGTTGAGCTGCTGAAATTTGGCGGTGGCGACTGCGGGTGGCAGCTCGGTGGTATCGGGATGGTAGAGTTTGCTCAGTTCCCGGTACGATCGCCGAATTTCAATTACTGAGGCTGAAGGATGCAGCCCTAACAAGCTGTAATGAGTGGAACCCAAGGGGGTTTTTCCGGGTATTTTTTGACTTTTGTTTTTTGCAGTTGCCTCGTTTCCTGCCACCGAAGCCCCTCTCTGCCTATTGTTAATAATATTTGGTTATTTTAGCGGAAATCTGAAGGAAGAGGAATTAACCGCAGAGGGCGCGGAGAACGCAGAGGGAATAATTCTCAATTCTCCCGTTCTTTTGCTGTTGCTGCTGTCACGCTGTTTTTTATTCTTTATTGGGGTTGACTTTGTCCGAGGAAGGTCGATTTGCTAGGGCTAGCACTGGAGCGTCGGTGGGTTCTCGTCGATCGATACTGTGTTCGCCGTCGGTGGGCAGTGGGCAAGAAATCAGTTCTGTGACGATGCGATCGCCCAGAGCGTCTTCCCAATCTTGCAACTGTTCTCTGGCTTTGATCGGTGTATTGAGAGCCACGTCTACGCCCATTTGCTGAAGGTTGAGGCTGTGGGCAGTCGATCGACGGTTGACACACTCCACCAGCCAAACGCTCAATCCGACTGCTGCCATCAAAGGCAAGACAATCCGATAATCGCGGGTTAATTCAAACATCAATAGGATGGCTGTCAGCGGTGCTCTGGCACTGCCGGCGAGGACTGCGGCCATTCCCACCATTGCGTAGGCGGGAGGGCCGGCGACTCGATCGCTCATTGCCGGCAGCATTTCCAAAAAGAGGCCGTAAGCCGAACCCAGGGAAGCTCCCAAAAACATCGCCGGAGCGAAGATACCGCCCACTAAACCGCTGCCGAGGCTGATTGCTGTCATCGCCAGTTTTACAAACAGCAGCAGCAGCAGCAAAGGCAAGGAAAATTTAACATCTTGGAGCATTGCTTGGACTGTTTCGTAGCCGACACCCAAAATTTGAGGAAATTGCAGGGCGACTAAGCCGACGCAGGCCCCGCCGATGAGGGGCTGAAGCGGCCGGGGCATTCGTCCGAGCCAAGCAAATCCTCGGATTTTGCCTTGAAAACAGCGATCGGCCAATTGAATTGCTTCTGTGTAGGCTAAGGAGACTCCGCTCGCCAAAAGTCCCAATCCCATGTACAGAGGTAGTTCTAAGGGGCTGCGGACATCGTAAACCGGCAAAGCAAAGGCCGGCTGAGATCCCAAGCAGATTTGAGCGATCAGCGCTGAAACTACGGCGGAGAGCAAGACAACGCTGACTGACGAAGTGGCGAAGGTGCTGCCGAGTACGACTTCTAAAGCAAAGAAGACTCCAGCGATGGGAGAGTTAAACCCGGCGGATAAGCCTGCAGCAGCTCCGGCGCCCAGGAGCAAGCGCTGCCGTTCTGGGGAGAGCTGCAAGACTTGAGCCAGCAGCATTCCAAAATTAGCGCCGATTTCGACGCTAGGGGCTTCCGGGCCCAGGGAGGCGCCGGTGCCGAGGGAAACTGAGGCTGCCACCATTTTGGTGATGGGTTTGAGGGGGGAGAGTTCTTGCAGCCCGCGGGTGGCTGCAATTAAGGAAGACATATTCGGGCCAAAATCCCGAAACCGCCACCGCATCAGCCCGATGATGACTCCGCCGAGGGTGGGAATGCAGGCTAGCGTCCAAGAGCCTTTCGACGCGATCGCACCCATGAAGTCTTCCAGCATCAGGCTGTGGATGAAGTGGATGAGGTAGTGAAAAGTGACGACGCCTGCGCCCGTAACTCCCCCTATGACTAGGGACAGGATGAGCAAGAGGGTTTCTGGGCTGGGGTGCAGGCGGTTGAATAGCGGGCTTAGTCGGGAGGCTTGGGGAGTTGCTGCAGTTGGCCCGGGTGGCGGCAGATCCACAGGAGGGATGGCTCTCATTTAGCGGTTAATTCTTCGGTGAGAAGTTATATAATATTACAATTTATTTCTTATTTTCATTTTGAGTGATTTTAGGGGAATTGACAACTTAATTAAGGCGTATTTTAGGGTAAATTTTTTGGGCGGCCCGCTGGGGTGGAATGACTGATTCTGAGGAGCGGCGGATTTGGCGTGATTGTATGCTAAGTTACATTCAAACTTAGATATAATACTCTGGCGATAATGCTAATTAACTATATTTAGCGTGTTGGCGTTTAGGGCGATCGCATCAATGAACGGGTCATATCATATAACTCACTGCAAAACAACTTTCAAATTAAAGAATTGGCGATTTGAGGTTTTACCTTACAATCACAAATCTCAAATCTCCAATTTTAAATTCCTCGATCGCGCATAATCTCACATCGGTTGTTTAGTGGGTGGGATTCTTGGTCTGGGTTTGGCGATCGACATTAGCGGATCGCCGATGGTGGCGACTTTCCAGGGTGGGGATTCTAGCTGGCGTGCTGCGATTAAAAAGGGTGCGCCTCGCTTCAGGCGATCGACCATTAATTTAGGTGGAATAAAGGCAGATAAAAAAGGTTCGCTGACGCTGCCAATATATACGTAAGCACCATTTTCTAACCACCTTCCGGCAACCGTGTTGTTGTCATCTGGGGCGGCTGCTGACCAACTGTGGATCATGTGGATTGCTGCGGGAAATTGGAGTTTTGGTATGTCCTCAACTGAAGCGTCGCCGTTGCCGACTTGGAATGATTTAGGATAGCCTTTGGAATTCATTAATATTAAGTCAAATGTCCACGGTTTTGAGGCTAAACTCCGCCACTTTTCCAGGCTAGATTCGGGTTTCTGCACTACTTCGACATTCAAACCTATAGTTTTTAGTCCGCTAGCTGCTGCCTCCATTTCATATTTCCCCCAATTTCCTTCCTTGGGGTAACTGTCATAAAGCATGGCGGTTTCGGTATCGAGAAATATGGCACACATCGCTTGATAGATCGATCGTACCTCGGAGCCGTAAATCCAGCCGGCAGCCGCCCAGCGTTCGCCGTTGGGGTGCCGTCCCAAACCGTCGGTAACAGCTAGTTGTTCGTCGGGTTTTTCAGGAGATTGATATTTGACTGCTAGTTGGCGTACAATGGTTATTGTGTCGATCGGGTCTGCGAGTTGAGAGTAAAAATATCCGGTTGATTCGACAGCTTTTGTAACTGCTAGTTGCAGATTTTTCCACTGTGTGTTATTGAGGGTATCGTTGGGTTTGCCGAAGTTGTCTTCTAGAAATACTAAAGGTTCGCCGTGAGCGGCTGCTAAGGCAACTGCTGCTAAGCGTGCCGGGTCATTTTCTGATGTGATTACTACTCCTGGGGGTTCCCAGCCGAGTTGCTTCCATTGTGCTTTTAAGGTTGGAGTATCGGTGGCATTCCAGGCTGCTGCAGCGCTGTTGAGCATTAGTTGTTGGAGTTTTTGATTTTTTGGCAGTTGCTGTTTGATGCTGGGCAAACGCACTATTTCTTCGGGTTGAAAGCGCTGCACAAACATGGGCGTATATTTTTTGTCTTCGATGAGAATAGGCCAGTTTCCTTTGAGATTCCATTTTTGGATTGCTGCTAAGAATGTGCCTTCGTCTGGTACTAAAACTATGCGGTTGACTGTTGGTATGTTGTCGCGGAGTATGGCTGTTCGGAGGCCTGTTTGAATTGGCCAGGGTTCTTGTTTGGCTGAGGCGGGAAGTTGAAAGGGTTTTTTGAGAAAGCTGCACGCTGTTAATTGCTGTGATAAGCATAAAAATAGTGTTAAGGCTAGCAGTAGAATTTGTATTTTTTTGTTATATTTCATTTTTTAACCGCAGATAGAAGCAGATTAACGCAGATGCAGATGGGATGTGTTAATAGATTCCGGGAATTAGTTTTTTGACTCGCTGGCTGTATTCTGAATAGTCGGGATATTTTTTGGTTAACCAGCTTTCTTCTCGGTTGGCTTTGATCTCGAAAAATATTATTAATAGTGCGCTGGCTATTAAGTGGGATATACTCATTTGAAAAATTGTCCAGCCGAAAGCTGATAAAATTAAGCCGCTGTATAATGGGTGTCGCACAATTCCATAAATGCCTGTTTGGATTAATTCTCCATCTTCTCTGGGATAGGGTAAAGGTGTGAGGTTTTTACCCAAATCTATCAGCCCTTTGACAATTAAAATTAATCCGCCTAAACCGAGAATACTTGCTATAATCCAGGTCAGATAAATTAATTGAGTTGATGCGATTTTGAATTTCGGCGGTTGATAAACAGGCAAGAGTATAAATGCTGTAAGCAGGGCTCCTTGCAGCAAAACTAAATATTCGCCGCGGCTGTTGTTGCGCCAGCCTTCGCGCGTGAAACCCCAGTCAGTTAAAATTTTCATAATAGAAGGAAGAAGGGAGAAGAAAGTGAACTGTAGGTTGGGTAGACTGAAGTAAAACCCAACCTACGGTGAACAGTCAACAGTCAACAGTCAACAATTAACAAATTTATTCTCGCCAGGGACGAGTCATTAATTCTAGTTGGTTAACTTCATCTTCGCTCAAATTCCAGCCTAATGCGCCTGCATTTTCTTGGGCTTGTTTTGCGGTTTTGGCACCGGGAATGGGGATGACTCCGTTTTGGCATATCAACCAGTTTAGGGCTACTTGGGCGGGCGTGCGATCGCGCTTTCTGCCCATTTTCCGCAGGGTGGACATGACTAATTCAATTTTTTGAAGGCCGCTTTTACTGAAGCGGGAGTCCATTTTGCGGGCTCCTGTAGGTTGTTCTTGGGCTGTGTATTTGCCGGTAAGCAATCCTTGGGCTAAGGGGCTGTACGCTAAAATTGTGACTCCCAATTCGCGGGCTGCACTCACAATTCCTTGTTTTTCTACTTGCCGCGACAGCAAGGAGTAACGGACTTGATTTGTTGCTAGGGGAACGCCTCTTGCTGCTAGTATTTTGTGGGCTTGCCGCATCTGTTCTACTGAATAGTTGCTGACTCCTACTGCTTGAATTCTGCCTTGTTTTACTTCATCCGCTAAGGCGTTCATCAGGGTTTCTTGACTCAGTAAAAAAGTGAAGGGCCAGTGCACTTGGTAGAGGGCTATTTGTTCTACTTGCAAGCGTTTTAAGCTGGCACTCAAAGCGTCGGAAACTGATTTTCCTGTAATCCGCCAAGGTACGGGGCCGAATTTGGTGGCTATCTGCACGGGTTGGGTGGTTTTTTTGAGAAACTGCCCCAGTAATTCTTCTGACAAGCCGTTACCGTAGACTTCGGCTGTGTCGAAAAAGTTGAGTCCGCTGTCTAGGGATGTTTTGAATGCTGCTTCGACTTCGGCGGCGCCGTAGTTGCTGCCGTAGTTCCAAAATAGTTTGTCGCCCCAAGCCCAAGTTCCGACGCACAGGGGAATGACGGCTGGGCCATTTTGTCCTAGGGTAATGGTTGTCACGGTTGGTAAATCCACAATTCTTTATTGTCTATTATTTTTCTATAAATAGTCGCCATCGAGCTTCTAGCCGGGGGAGGAAACGCGGCTGGTGGCGAGTATGTCAGTTACTATAAATGCAAATGCTGTGTTTATTTGAATAGCTATGTCGATCGACCGTTTGCCAGATTCAAGATTAACAGATTCCGCGACTCCTGCCATCAAGAGAGTTACCCTCCTGACTATGTTCCGGTTGGGTTTGTTTCAGATGGGATTGGGCATGATGTCGATTTTGACGCTGGGGGTGCTCAATCGCGTGATGATTAAGGAGTTGGCGATTCCAGCTACTGTGGTGGCGGGTACGCTGGCGATGCACCAGTTTGTCGCCCCGGCTAGGGTATGGTTCGGGCAAATGTCTGATGCTAAGCCTTTGTTTGGCCATCACCGCACGGGTTATGTGTGGGTAGGAAGCGTTTTGTTTGTGATTTCCGCTTTTTTGGCGGTGCAGGTGATGTGGGGCCTGGGCAGCAGTTTGGAGACTGTGGGGTGGACGACTGCTACTTACGGTTGGGTGGGTTTGTTGGGTTTGATTTTTGCGCTTTACGGTATTGCTATTTGTTCGAGTTCGACTCCTTTTGCTGCTTTGTTGGTCGATGTTTCGGATGAGGAAGATCGATCGAAGTTGGTGGGGGTGGTGTGGTCGATGCTGATGGTTGGTATTATTATCGGGGCGATTGTTAGCAGCGGTTTGCTGAAGCAAATTGATGGGGACGTGTCGCGGGAAGTGTTGCAGGCTTCGATTAATGGTTTGTTTGTGAAAGTGCCGGCGGTTGTTTTATTTTTGGTGGGGATTGCGACTTTTGGGGTTGAGAAAAAGTATTCGCGGTACGGCGTGCGATCGTCGGCAGTGAATCGAGAAGATAAAATTACTCTGGGAAGTGCGCTGCGGATTTTGACTGCTAGCCGCCAAACCGGTTTGTTTTTTACTTTCCTGCTGATTATGACAATTTGCTTGTTTATGCAGGATGCCGTTTTGGAACCTTACGGCGGGGAAATTTTTAAGATGCCGATTTCGGAAACTACGCGGTTGAATGCTATTTACGGTACTGGTACGCTGATCGGTTTGGCTACTACTGGTTTTTTAATTGTGCCGCGAATTGGCAAGCAAAATACGATTAGGTTGGGCTGTTTGTCGGTGGCGGTTTGTTTTGGCTTGATTATTTTATCTGGATTCACTGGTAATCCAATTGTGTTTAAGTCGGCTTTAATGTTGTTTGGTTTAGCTTCGGGAATTACGACGACGGGGGCGCTGAGTTTGATGTTGGATTTGACTGCTGCGGAAACTGCTGGGACTTTTATTGGCGCTTGGGGTTTGTCGCAGGCGATGGCGCGGGGTATGGCAACCGTTAGCGGCGGTGCTATTTTGGATTTGGGCAGGAGTTTGTTTGGGGTGCCGATGTTGGCTTACGGGTTGGTGTTTGCTGTGCCGGCGGTGGGTATGATTCTGGCTGTTTGGCTTTTGGGTAGGGTGGATGTTGGGGAGTTTCAGGATAATGCTAAAAGTGCGATCGCTACTATTCTTGAAAATGAATTAGACTAAGGTTTTGTCAGTTAGTCGGTGGCTTGTGGCAGTTGTTAGTTCCAATAACGAATAACGAATAACGAATAACTAATGACTAATTTTTGGGATTCTATTTTAAGTTTTGCACGGGTTACTGTCGAGAGAGTCGGACAGCAGTTGCTGCAAGATTTCGGTTCCGCACAAGCGGATGAAAAGGATGACGGGAGTTTGGTGACGAAATCCGATAATTGGGCGGATGCAGAAATTAGAAGTGCGATCGCATCTGCTTTCCCCAGTCACGGCATTTTGAGTGAGGAAGGAGAACAAGTTTTCCCCGATACTGAATGGTGTTGGGTTGTCGATCCTTTGGATGGTACAACTAATTTTGCTAGGGGAATTCCGATTTGGGGTATTTCTTTGGGTTTGTTGTATCGCGGAACTCCGGTTTTTGGCTGCGTGCATTTGCCGCCAATTAATCAGTCTTTTCACGGTTTTTTTGCACCTGATTTGGCGGGCGGCCTGTTTGACAATATGCCTCAAGGTGCGTTTTTAAACGGGCAGCCAATTCGGCCGAGTGCTGATAAAATGAGCGGCAATCATTTTTTTAATTTGTGTTCGCGGAGTGTGGGAATGGGGCCTCATCTTCCGAGTAAAGTTCGGATGTTGGGTATGGCTAGTTACAATTTTTTAACTGTGGCTTCGGGTGCGGTGTTGGGAGGAGTGGAAGCGACGCCGAAAATTTGGGATATTGCCGGGAGTTGGGTAATTGTGAAGGCTGCTGGTGCGGTTTGGTTGCCGCTGGAACCCCAGGCAATTTTTCCGCTGGAAGTGGGTAAGAATTACGCTAGGGTTTCTTATCCGACTTTGGTGATGAACCGGCAGGAGTTGGTGTCGGTGTTTTTGCCGTTTGTGGAGGCTTGGAAGAAGAAAAAAAGGGGGTGATTTGTGCGAAGGGAAGCTATCCCGTAGGAAATCGAACAATTATTAAATAAAACTGCAGGGCAGGCGTGACGGAGGAGTCTCCCACGCCTGCCGTGCTGTTTGGAAGAAATATACCGACCGATGACCGATGGTTCAAGTATGCCTACTCTTGTCTATTTCTGCCAATCTGCGATCGGGTGGTTTTATTTTACGTCGATCGGGTGATGCGGTTTTGGTACAATTTGTGGTAATTTTTGAACTCGCTATTATATCTGAGAAATAAAATTATACCCGTTTTCAAGTAGAGGCACAAGGGTAAATTGATTTACTGCGGTGTTGGAAAAAGTAGATGAGTGGTATATGGGCTAGGTCGAAGAGTTAGCTTGTGGGAAGATACAAGAATAAACTTTGGAAGAAACTGGGAAAAGTCTGCGGTTGGCGATCCGGCTAATCTCGATAGTAGAATTTCAGGGATTCACCAGACGGATGATTTTCTAAGGGCAATTCTCAAGCGCGACTACTCGTTTTAGCAGGTGCTGAGTCGGGAGATCCGGTAAATGTCATGTTAATTTGCGGGTGAGAATAACAGTCAACCGACTCGGATCGTAGCAATTCTGCGGCGCGATCGCACTTGATGCAGCCAGCGAAATAACAGATGCTGGGATTGGGACACAACATTGCTGTGTCCCTACTGCCAAATGAATTTAGTGCTTCAGGCGATTAATTTCGACAGCACATTAGACAACTTAGCACCGAGATTTTCAACAGCGTCCTGCTGTTTGGGGTCTTTCATCGTACCGTCAGCATTAAATGCTTCAAAAGCTTGGGGAATTGCTTTCTGATCGGGGAGTACCAATACGTTAATATTCCCCAGGATCGATCGCAAATGCACTAATCCCCGCAAACCGCCCATTCCCCCTGGGGAAGCACTCATAATTACCGCTACTTTGCCAGTAAATGCCACCAATCCCGGTTCACCCGGTGCTGGGCGCGATACCCAATCGATCGCATTTTTCAACACAGGCGTAATTGAACTGTTATATTCAGGGGAAGCTATCAAAAACCCGTCATGCGCTACCATCAATTCCTTCAATTTTCGGGCATTTTCTGGCATTCCCTCTTTTGCTTCCAAATCTTCGTCAAATAGCGGCATCGGCAAATCGCGCAAATCTACATAAGTAACTTCTGCGCCCGCCGCCCTCGCCCCAGCCGCCGCAACTTTTACCAGCAGTTTGTTATAGGATGCTTCGCGGGTACTTCCGGCAAATGCGAGAATTTTTGGTCTGTTTGTCATTGATTTTTTCCTGATTATTGCTTGCGCGTATAATTGTACTATTTCTAGTGATTCCAAACAAAGTCAGCAATGGGTTTATCTGCCGATAAAGCAGGATTGTCACTGGAATTTAATAAAACCGATCGCACTTTGAGATTTCCGACTCCCAAACGCCTCTCGACGCGACTGGGAATGCCGTAACCGTACATAATGTGTCCTTTACCCGCCAACACGACAACTTGATAGTCGGGGTTTGCTTTGACAAATTCAGCTATTTTTTCCGCCATAGTTTCGTCCCACAAAACTTGGGCTTGCAAGAATCTTTCAAAAGCCGTACTATTTCCCTGTTCTGCCTTTTGGTGTTGCTGGTAAACTTCTAGCAGCAGTTGCCGATATTCGGCGTTGTCGGTGCGAATTTCGGATATTGGGGGAATATGCTTTTTTTCCTCTGCTGTGAGGCTTTCTAAACCTTGAGACGCAACTTTTCTCGTTACTTCGGATGGTGTATTTAAGGCGAGGACGGGTAGTTGATTTTCTTTGGCAAACCGCAAAATGGGGGCGTAAGATTCCCAGGGAAAACGCCATCTGCGATCGTACTCTGTTTGCTCGACTAATTGCTGTTCAGTCAGTTTACCTGCTAAGTAGTTGTCGATCGCGCTTTGAAAGGGACGCTGAAACATTTCCATCGCGATCGCAATTTTCCGATTTTGGCGCTGCATTTCTCGGATAATCGCCAGTTGAGCTTGATGGTCTTCCGCGCTATCGTGGGTTTCTCCCAGATACACGACTTTTGCCTTTACCAACTGTTGCAGAATCTCTTGGTTCGTGTAAGTTTGCGGAGGTTGAGGGTTTGCTGTCGTTTGCGCTGTCACTGCACTGCTGCACAGCAGGAAGATGCCGAGCGATAAGGCGCACAGTTTGATGAGTTTGGTTGTTTTCATACAAATATTATGCCGTTTCTCGCAGCAGCAAGCACAGCCGAACTCTACTATTTTAGCTGAGCAGCTAGAAAGCTCAATGCTTAATTTAAGTTCATAATTATCCACCCTTACGTCTAAAAATGTAAAGTTTAGTTGCAGGTACTTGCGCTTCTAGAAGAAGGTGCTAAATTAATAATATGAAGCGAACAAAAAGCTTCTCTGACAGATACAACCTCTAGATACCACAGCGAAGTTCACAATAGAATCTAAGGAGTAAAAACGCTGTTTAATCTCACATCTGTCTCATCAAAAACCAATAGCAGCACCCACCAACAAAGCTGACACTTCCTCAACTAATTAGAGGGGAGCAATGCAACTGAATCTGAGGATTATTGCAACTCCACATCGAAGTTGAAAAAAGAGGAAATCACTCGGTACATATGGCTGGGTGCTGTTGTTGTTAAAAGAGATTTTCGGTTTGTGATGTTTTTTTAAGTAGAGGCAGAGCTTCTAGATAGGCGTTACCGGGCAGAGCCGGGTAACGAGCCTCAAATGAGAAAAACTAGAAAATTACTGGAAAATAGTCTCGTCTTCCTTTCGCCACGCGGGATCGACGATACAAATAAATATTAGCGGCTCTGTGCCACAGTTGTAAATAAACTGCTTGGCGTTTGGCGGAATGTAAACTGCATCTCCGGCTTCCACGAATTGATTTTCGTCGTCGATGTGCATCTCTCCAACGCCGCTAAGGATGTAATAAACTTCAGAAGTTGTCAGGGAGTGCAGCGCAGAAGTTTGTCGCGGTGGCAAAACGGCGTGGGCTAAACTGTAACGCAAATCCACAGCTTGTTTGTCTGGATGCAATAATTCTCGCAGTTGAGTACCGTCGCCAGCAATAAACTCATCGCAGGCATTTAGCTTTTGAATTAGCATTCTTTCCCCTCTCCTGAAAATCTCTTTACCACAACTTAAGTTTAATTGAAAGAGCCAGAGATGTTAAGAAATATGTATAGCGGCGGCCGGATTTTTTAACCGTAAATTCCCGAATGCGCTCGATAATCAGGACAGTCGATCGCATCTTCAGATAAAGCTATAGTAGGCTGAACGGGACACTTGAGGTGGTAGTCGCCGGTGAAAAATACGCAGTTAGCACAAGGGATTTGGTGCATCCGCTGAGCTCGACGCAGGGAGTCGGTGACAGCACGCCCGACACTCAAAAAAAGCAAAAAAACTAAACCCCAGGCGGACACAAAACACAGCGGGACTAAAATAGGCTGTATTGCCTTCAGCAGAAAGTAAAGCATAGCAAGAAAATTTAGCGGTATAAGCCACACATACATTACAGTAGTGGAATTGCCGATCGATCGACCAAAAAGTTTAGAATCCTTTACAGCTCGATCGAGAAACCGGGCAATTATGGCATGATAAGGAACAGTCCTTAAATAAAATTAGAGGAAATCAGTTATGACTCTGCGATTAGGCGATACAGTTCCCAACTTTACCCAAGCTTCGTCTGAAGGCGAAATCAATTTCTACGACTGGGCTGGGGATAGCTGGGTCGTGTTGTTTTCTCACCCGAAAGACTATACTCCAGTTTGCACCACAGAACTCGGTGCAGTGGCCCGTCTAAAGTCTGAATTTGAAAAGCGGGGCGTTAAAACCATTGCCCTCAGCGTCGATGATGTGGATTCTCACATGGGCTGGATTAAAGATATTGAGGAAACTCAAAATGTCACCCTCAATTATCCGATTTTAGCAGATGGCGATCGTAAAGTCTCCGACATTTACGACATGATCCATCCCAACTCGCTGAACAACTTAACAATCCGCACAGTTTTTGTGATTGACCCGGAAAAGAAATTGCGTTTAAGCATTACTTATCCGGCGAGTACGGGTCGCAATTTTAATGAAATTTTGCGAGTAATTGATTCCTTGCAACTTACCGACAAATATAGCGTTGCGACTCCAGTTGATTGGAAAGATGGCGACGATTGCGTAATCGTACCTTCGATTACCGACCCGAAAGAGTTGGAAGAGAAATTTCCTAAAGGTTATACGCCGATTAAGCCTTATTTGCGGATGACTCCTCAGCCGAATAAATAGGTTTAATTTACCACCCTGTTTGTAGTAAGGACTTTAGTCCCATTCGTGTCAACTTAACGTCAAAAGTAGTATCAGTATACCGTCTACCGATTAACCCCTCGATCCCCCCTAGCCCCCCTTATTAAGGGGGGGACAGGAAGCACTCAAAGTCCCCCTTATTAAGGGGGATTTAGGGGGATATAGACTCAGGTAAGAGCGATATTTATCAAGGGTTTTAGGCTTAAGTTTACACCAATGCTTTAGTCCTTAACCCTGATTTTTGAGGACTAAAGTCCTAACTACAAAAAAAATTGTGCAATCTTGTGTAAACACTTTAGATTTGAGGAAAGGCAAAATGCTGTCATCAACAATTGTGTTGCGAATACCGCCCAAATTGCAAATGACAGACGACGAGTTTTTCGAGTTCTGTCAAATCAATAGTGAATTACGCATTGAACGCAACAAATCGGGAGAATTGCTAATTATGCCTCCTACTGGTTCGGAGACGGGAAATCGCAGCGGTAGCGTGTTTGGAGAGTTGTATATTTGGGCCGGGCAAGATGGAACTGGTATCTGTTTTGACTCCAGTACGGGATTTAAGCTTTCAATGGGTGACAAGTCTCCAGATGCCTCGTGGATTAAACTGGAACGGTGGAATGCTTTGTCACCAGAACAAAAGCAAAAGTTTGCCCCGATTTGCCCGGATTTTGTAGTAGAACTGAGGTCGGCTTCTGACAATCTCAAACCATTGCAAGAAAAAATGCAAGAATATATGAGAGAACCCGGAGTGCAGTTAGGCTGGTTAATTGACCGCAAAAATCGCCGAGTTTATATTTACCGTCCTGGTTTGCCAGAGGAATGTTTGGAGAATCCCGCGACAGTCAGCGGCGACCCCGTTTTGCCCGGATTCATACTCAATATGAGCAAGATTTGGTAAAAGTGGTAGCAATAAATATCAACTTATTGTAAAAATTAATCATAGGATACACACACGCCAAAAATATGGATATTAAAAATGGCTTTGTAGGCACAATCGGCAACACACCACTAATTCGCTTAAACAGCTTCAGCGATGAAACTGGCTGCGAAATTCTCGGCAAAGCAGAGTTTCTAAATCCCGGCGGTTCCGTTAAAGATAGGGCTGCTTTATACATCATCAAAGACGCAGAAGAAAAAGGCTTGCTGAAACCGGGCGGCACCGTTGTTGAAGGCACTGCCGGCAATACTGGCATCGGTTTAGCCCACATTTGCAACGCTAAAGGTTACAAATGTTTGATCGTGATTCCCGATAACCAATCTCAAGAAAAAATAGATGCTTTGAAAACCTTGGGCGCTGAAGTTCGGACTGTTCCGGCGGTTCCTTACAAAGACCCGAATAATTATGTCAAATTGTCGGGAAGAGTGGCTGCGGAAATGGAGAATGCAGTCTGGGCAAATCAGTTTGATAATTTAGCCAACCGCCGAGCTCATTACGAGACAACGGGCCCGGAAATTTGGGAACAAACCAACGGGAAAGTTGATGCTTGGGTAACAGCTACTGGTACCGGCGGCACTTTTGCTGGCGTAGGAATGTTTTTGAAAGAAAAAAATCCTGCTGTTAGAATTGTCTTGGCAGACCCGATGGGCAGCGGGCTTTACAGTTATTTCAAAACAGGGGAAATTAAGACTGAAGGCAGTTCGATTACTGAGGGAATTGGCACCACTCGCGTCACTGCAAATATGGAGAATGCCCCGGTAGACGACGCCATTCAAATTGACGATACTGAAGCTGTCCGGGTGATTTACCAACTGCTGAGGAAAGAAGGGCTGTTTATGGGCGGTTCTGTGGGGATTAATGTAGGGGCGGCAGTGGCTTTAGCGAAGCAAATGGGACCTGGACATACGATTGTTACGGTACTCTGCGACGGCGGGGCTCGGTATCAGTCGCGTTTGTTCGATCGACAATGGTTGGCTTCCAAAGGTTTGTCACCAGATTAACCCTAGGGTGCGTTGCGGCGCACCTTAAAATTTGGGCCTATCTCAAATCTGGGCAATCTGGGCATATATGCGCGCACCTATTCCCATGATAAAAAAATAGCATATATGTAGCAGAATGTCAAGTAAAAAAACATGAAAATGATCGAATCTTCTAGGCAAGTTCTTGTTTGCCAAAACCGCACTTGTCGCAAGCAAAATTCAGCAAAGGTACTGGCAGCTTTTCAGAAATTGTCGCCCTCAGAAGTTGAAGTTGTTGCTAGCAGTTGTTTGGGACAGTGCGGCAACGGGCCGATGGTGTTAGTGCTGCCAGAAGAGGTTTGGTACAATGGCGTTTGCCCTGAAGAAGCTGCGACAATAACTGACCAACATTTGCGGGGAGGAAAGCCGGTAGAGAGGATGCTTTACCGCAAGTTTCACCGACTTTCTAAGTAGTCGATCGCCCTTTAAAATTCTTCCGCAAACAACCGGCGGAGAATTTCCGTGACTTCGGCGCAAAATCTGGCGTCGAGTTCGATCGCCAAGCGATCGACATTGGTGGAACCGCCTACAGCTTTTTCGGCCCGCAAACTCATGGCTAAAGTTCTGAGTTTTGCCGGCTTTCCCGCAGCCTTCGGCCGCTCGTCAACAAACCGCACTAAAGCCACATAAACTGTTTCTAGGGTTCCCCTGATCGAGCTCAGTCCGTAACCCAATTTTGAGATAATTACTGGAGAAGTGATAAGGCTATCCATCCCCAAAGTTTTAATTGCTACGTCCACATATCGAGCCGTGTCATTTCCCATTGCTCTGACAATGCTTTCTAAGCTGTTCCACTGAGATGCTTTCATGCGCGATCGCTGTTCGATGTGGAAGTGCCATCCTAACATGGAAATCAGCCTGGTTAAGTCATAAGCAGATACGGAATTTTTTTGTTTGGTGGTGTTTAATGCTGCACTTAGCAGCACTTGTTTTTTGGTGAGATCGAAGATTTTAGGGTTGTTGAGATAAGGATTTTCGCCGTAATCGCCGCGAAAAATTAGGTCATTATTGCCAGTAGCGCTCTTCAGCCATTGCTCTAGTCCTATGCGAGTATCGAAGCGTTTGAACATCGCGGCTAAGGAGTTTGAACTTGCTATAGTTGAGGCATAGCTAATCATGTCTTTTGCTACATCATAAAAGTAAAAATCATGTTTTAGCCCGTTCCCATCTCTAACAACGCAGTTGTCAATGTCGCAGTCGGGATATTTGTTATTTACTTGACTGACGATATTAAGGAGTGCAATAATTTTAGTGGCACTCCACTGCTCAGCATTGGTAAGTGCGTTTTTTCCCAGCCACTGCGCCTGAATTTTGCCGTCTACAAAAGTACCAATGCAAACGCAGGCTTCTTTGATGTCTTCGTGGAGAAAATTTAAAGCTTGAGAGTTAATTTGAGGTACTTCTCCCAGACTGGGAAACGGGGTAAGTTTGAGGGGATTATTGGGGCCGGGAATAGAGCTAATTACTTTTAAGCCGTCGGGTTTCTGTTTGAGATAATCAGGATAGTTTTTAATTTCTTGTTGGTAAGGGGATTTTTCAAGGCCCCGGTCTAAAAAAGCTAGTTTGTTTATGTTAGCTTTGCCATCTATTTCCATTTGGAGGTAGTTTTTGAAGATGCGCGCTCGGTCTTTTGCGAGTTCGAGGGAGGTGAGGTTCATAATAATTGTTGGCAGCTTGTTACTAATAAGTAAATTACTATACTAGGATTTATGCAAAAAAACCGGGTTTGTCTGCAAAATTTTAGTTTCGTAAACTAAAATTTTATGAATAAACCGGCTTTGAGACAGTAACTGCGTCCAGGACTATATATCTGAGTCGGGGCCCTACGATCAAGCTTTTTTGCCGCGTACTTGAATGCGTTTGTCGGTTTTTTGTTTCTTAATCCAAGAGAGAAATTTCTGGAGTTCAGGGTCATTTTTGAGCTTTTCCACGGTGTTGAGCTCTTGGGCGAGGTGTTTGTTGTCAAATAGAGAGTGAATCTGGCGGTGACAAGCGGAGCAAATGTCGATTGTCGGGCTGGGATCTTCGTTTTTCCGCTTGGTGTTTTGTTTGGGGATGAGGTGATGGGCGGTTAATGCTTCCATTTGTCGATCGCACAATTCGCACTGCATAATTTTCTCAATGCTGCTGGATAAGAGAATTGCTACTTTTAGTTTAGCGCGATCGGCTTTGAGGAAGTGAATGAAAGTCGATCGCACTCTCCAAACAATAAAAAACCCCCAATTGGGGGTCATACAAATCTCTTGCGGCAGAGGCCCAAAAGCCTCTGGGATTACAAAATATACAGCAGCAGAAACAACACAATCCAAATTACATCCACAAAGTGCCAGTAAATCTCAGTCGCTTCGATTCCGAAGTGGTGCTCGCTAGAATAGTGACCTTGCGCGCGCGATCGCCACACCACCGCCACCATCAACAGCACTCCCAACGTAACGTGCAAACCGTGAAAAGCAGTCAAAACGTAAAAGCAACTGGCATACAAATTCGTCGTCAAGCCAAACTCTAAATGAGTGTATTCGTAAACCTGGCCGAACAAGAAAACTGCGCCCATAGCAATAGTTACGAGCAACCAATTCCGCATTCCGGTGGCATCATTTTTTTTGATTGCAGTATCAGCATTGTGAATCACAAAACTGCTAGCAATCAGAATTACCGTATTGATTCCCGGTAGCAATAACTCTCGCGCTGGCGTACCTTCAGGAGGCCACACGGGGGCCATCGCCCGATAAATCAAATACGCGGCAAACATACCGAAAAATATCATGCCTTCAGCACACAGGAACACAATTACACCTAACATTCGGTGGTCGGGATGCTCGACGCCGTGTGCTTCTACTTCACCCTCGTGGTGGTAATTTAGGGCTGTTTTTGTCGGATCGATCGCTGGAATTTGCATAATTAAATTGCTAGTTGGTAATGGGATATTGAAGGAAGAGGGAAGAAGCAAGAGGGGAAAATTTTTATCCCTACATCGCTGGTGTGCTGTTACTATCAAAAGTCATTTGTCCCAAGTTGTGATATTGCAACGAGCAATAACTAATAACTAATGACTAATGACTTTTGACTAATAAATGATGAATGATGACTAATAACTATTCGCCATCTTGACTCTCATCAGCAGGAGAATCAGCATTTACCTCTGATTCAGGAGCGACCAAAGTTGCAGTACGGCCCAAGAAAGTTGAAGCTTGAGCCTCCGCAATAGGAATACCTGTTTTCTGGGCGTTGCGGGTGGCATTTTCCCTCAGCTTAAGCCTGAGACGTTCCCCAGTATGCTGAATTTTTTCCATGCCGTAATCGTAGGGCCCCGTTGCCAATACCGGCACTCCTTCAAAATTTTCGATGGGGGGCGGCGAAGTCGTCATCCATTCCAAACTCAAAGCTTGCCAAGGATTGTCACCTGCTTTCGGGCCGTACCTCCAGCTCCAAATCACATTAATGATAAATGGGATTGTAGACACTGCCAGCATATAAGCACCGACAGTACAAATGACATTAATTGTGGTAAATTTCGGGTCGTACATTGCCACGCGCCGGGGCATTCCTTGCATCCCCAAAGCGTGCATCGGCAAGAAAGTTACAGTAAAGCCAACATAGGTTAAAACAAAGTGAACTCTACCCCAAAATTCATTAATCATCCGCCCCGTCATTTTGGGGAACCAGTGGTAAAAAGCAGCGTAAATGCCAAACACTGAGCCGCCAAACAGCACGTAGTGTAGGTGAGCGACGACAAAATAAGTGTCGTGAACGTGAATGTCGAAAGGTACGGAAGCCACCATGATTCCGGTGATGCCACCGAGCACAAATGTTGAGATAAAACCCATCCCAAATAGCATGGCGCTAACAAGCCGGAGTTTTCCTCCCCAAATAGTTGCCAACCAGCTAAATATTTTAATCCCAGTTGGTACGGCGATGATCATAGTCGTGATCATAAAAAACATCCGCAGCCAGCCGGGAGTGCCGCTGGTAAACATATGGTGCGCCCACACGATCAAGCCCAAAAAGCTGATCGCGAGACTGGAATATGCGATCGCCAAATAACCAAAAATTGGCTTGCGGGAATGCACCGGCAAAACTTCTGAAATCACCCCGAAAAAGGGCATAATCATAATGTAAACTGCCGGGTGCGAATAAAACCAGAATAAATGCTGGTAGACGATGGGATCGCCGTTGCCGGTGGGGTTAAAAAATGCCGTCCCTGCTAACAAGTCAAACGACAGCAAAATCAAAGCTGCGGCTAAGACTGGAGTCGCAATCAAAGTCAGCGCTGAAGTCGCAATCATCGCCCAGCAAAACAAAGGCATTTCATTGAGACTCATGCTCGGAACGCGCATGGTAAAGATGGTAACGGCAAAATTCACCGCGCCCAAAATCGAAGAAGTTCCCAGAATCAAAACGCTGAGAATCCAAATTTCTTCCCCGGCTTGAGCAGTAACTAAGCTCAAAGGCGGATAGGAAGTCCAACCAGCCTGCGGAGCTCCTACCAAAAAACTGCTCAACAGCAACACGCCGCCTACGGGAATCATCCAAAAGGCGATCGCATTCAGCCGGGGAAATGCCATATCTTTTGCCCCAATCATTAAGGGGATCAAAAAGTTAGCAAATCCCGCTCCGGCGGGTACGATCCACAAGAAGATCATCACCGTGGCGTGAACAGTAAATAAACTGTTGTAGAGTTCGGGGGTGACAAAATCGGCGTCGGGGGTGGCGAGTTCTGTTCGCACCAAAGTTGCCATCACGCCGCCGATTAGATAGAAAATAAATGTTGTTACCAGGTATTGAATACCGATGACTTTGTGATCGGTATTAAAAGTGAAGTAGTCGCGCCAGTGTCTATCAGCGGGCGCTGTTCCGCGAGCCTCAGTGTTTGCACTTTCTTGGAACTGTGCTTGTGTCATAGTTATTAGTCATTAGTTATTAGTCATTAGTTATTAGCTGAGGAGCAAAGACCCAGTAGCCAGAACTAATGACTATTTTTAGTGATGAGTTGGGTGAAGTTGTTCTAGGGCTTCGGAATTAATTTTTATTTCCCTGACGTAGGGAGCCAAAAATTCTCCTTCTGACAATTCCCCTGGATTGACTGCAACTGCTTGCTCTAAGTTTTGACTGCTAGCAACTTGCTGGCTTTGCAGCCAAGTGTCGAATTCTTCTGGCGTGTGAACGACTGCTAGAGCTTTCATCGCTCCGTGATAAGCGCCGCACAATTCAGCACAAACAACCCGGTATTCGCCGGTTTTAGTTGGTGTAAATCTCAGTTCGCTCGGCCGCCCGGGAATTGCATCTTGTTTGAGGCGAAATTCCGGCAGCCAAAATGCGTGCAGCACGTCTTGAGCTGAGATATTTAGCTGTACGTCGCGGTTGACTGGCATATGCAGTTCGCCGGAACTAACGCCGCTTTCTGGATAGCTAAAAATCCAGGCGTACTGCAAACCTGTGACATTTACAACTAAGTCTGCTGGTTTGTCTTCATTTTCTGGGGAAGCGCCTACGCCTAAAGCAACGAGTTTTTGAGACGGAATTTGAGGGGCGTTTTGGGGTGTATCTGAGAGTGTGGCTGCGATCGCACTTCCGCGCATTTTTGAGTGCGCTTGCATGGTGCCGTGGTCGTGATTGCCCATCGGATCGAGGCCTCCCATTGAGTTGTAAATCTCAAAACTGTAGACTCCGATTCCTAAAATAATCACCGCTGGCACGGCTGTCCAAAGAATTTCTAAGGGAAAATTGTCATGCCAAGGTGGCCCGTCTGTGTTGTCTCCTTGACGGCGGCGATATTTAATTGCAGCAAAGATTAGCACTCCCTGGACCATGATAAATAATCCAGTGGAAATGGTCATCATTGTATTGAAGAGTGCGTCTATGTCGGATGCTTCATCAGAGGCGGCGATCGGGAGTAAACCGTGATTCTGCCCGTACCAGAGACTGATCAGAGTCACTACGATGCCGGCGAGCATGGTGAGGATGGAACTTGGAATGTTCACGCTGGTACTTCTTAATAGCGACACTTCTTCGCTTGAAAAATGAAGGAAGCGCCTCTGGGTTATCAATTTTTAATTGTAAATGGTATTTTTAGTAAAATGTCTATCTTAAGGGTTACTTAAGGCTTAGTATGTGTGACCGATCGCCCGCGCGCCTCAAAAATACGTCTTTTGTACCTTGACAAAAATGAGTAAAAATGGTATACAATCGCTCTTTTTGGTTGCTAAATTTGAGAGGGTTTCTCAAACACCATCAAATGCTGCTGGGGTAACATATCTTTTGTCTCTTTCCATACTAAACCGACGGCGGCCATTTCTTTTTTCACCTGCTTCTGCGTCATTTTGTGCAAACCTTTAATGGGAATCATCGGGTTTTCGCCCCGATACTCGATCGATACCGTGCGGCCTCCCGGTTTGAGTGCTTTCACAATTCCTTGCATCATTTCTCTGGGATATGCAAATTCGTGATAAGCATCCACCATCACAACTAAATCTACGCTGTTTTCGGGCAAATTCGGATTGTCGATACTTCCCAAAACTGGCTCAACGTTAGCAATATTTTTTTCTTGTTTATTCAATTTAATAAAATTAATCATTTCCGGCTGCACGTCAACTGCCAAAACCTTTCCTTCTGGAACTAAGGCAGCGATGCGAAAGCTAAAATATCCCGTTCCCGCTCCAATGTCGGCTACAATATCGGTTGGTTTTAAATCGAGATTGTTCACTAATCGAGCTGATTTTTCTTCCATGCCGCGAGACGGTCTTTCCAGCCAACCAGCACCTTGATATCCCATGACTTGGGCAATTTCTCGACCCATGTAAAATTTGCCGGTGCCGTCGGGATTGTGGACGGTTCGCTGCTGATAAATTGTGTCGCCATTTGCGGTTTTACTTGCTGCTGCACAGGCATTGAGCGGCAACAGGCAAATTATTGCTAAGGTAATTGCTGCTAGATGTTTGAGGAATTGTCGGTTTTTCACGATCGTCCTAATTGTATGTTTAATTTTTTCATTACCAGGCTCTGCGCGGTAATGCAGGAGCAGAGGAAGAGCTTCGCGAATATCGAGAATAGTTTAAAATTTAGCTGACAGCGGATTCTAACAATTTAATTGTACCAGAGTCAGCGTCAATTTCAACTTCTAGGCCGATCGGCAAAGTGAACTGCTCCCGAATGTGCCCCACCATTGAACCGTACCACGCAGGAATCTTCAAAGGGCGAATGTGGTCGGACAAGACTTGAGGTAAGGTTAGGGACTCTTGCGGTTTTTCAGCTTCGCACTTGCTACACTGTCCGAAAAAAAAACCTGATATTTTATCGAGAATGCCCGCTAATTTGAGCTGCGTCAACATTCTATCGATGCGATAAACTTCTTCGCCAACTTCCTCAACAAACAAAATACTGTTTTCCCACTGCGGTAAATATGCAGAACCCACCATTGCTGCGATTACTGATAAATTGCCGCCGATTAGTTTTCCCCTAGCTGTGCCGCGCCCGATTGTTTGAACTTGCACGCTTTTGGAGTTTTGCATCGTCACAGAACCTCCGTCAAACAAAACTTTTTTGACGTAATCCACTGTAAAGGGACTCCAAGTTGACGCACCTAAAGGGCCGTGAAAAGTAACTCTATTAGTTTTAGCATAAATCGCCAATAACAGCGCAGTAATATCGCTAAATCCCATAATAATTTTGGGATTGTTGCCGATAATATTGTAATCCAGCAGCGGCAATATCCGACCGCAGCCCCAGCCACCCATCCCGGTAAAAATAGCTCGCACGGAGTCATCGGCAAAAGCTGCGTTGACATCGGCGGCGCGATCGGCATCCTTGCCTGCTAAATAGCCGTAGCGATCGTAAAAATGCTCTCCCAATTTAACTTTTAATCCCAGCTTTTCGATAACTTTAAAAAAATCCTCGATTTCTTTTTTATAGTTGAAAGCGGCAGGATTGATTAAAGCTATAGTATCGCCAACTTGCAGGCGGCGCGGCTTAACGATCGCACTTTTGGGAGATAGGTTGGTTTGCGCGATCCTCTTCGAGGGGTTCGCTAACGGCGCAAGCTGAGTACCAATAGCAGTCAGCCCAAAAGTTGTCAGCAGAGCACGGCGGCGGAGAGTCATAGCTGTTAGGTAACTTTTGCTATAATTGTATAGGAAAATCTCTGCCATATCACTTGAAAATTGCGAGTTTCAAATGAAAACCGACACTAAAATCTCAGCTAAAAAATCCTGGGCCAAATCTTTAGCCCTTCCTGCTGCGGAGTTTCCGCTGACTCAGCTATCGGTTAAAACTGGTAAAATTCCCGAAGGATTGCGCGGCAGTCTCTACCGCAACGGGCCCGGACGTTTGGAACGCGGCGGTGTTGCTGCGGGACACTGGTTTGATGGCGACGGTGCAATTTTGGCAGTACATTTTACCGATGTCGGTGCTACGGCTGTTTATCGCTACGTGCAAACAGCGGGATATCTAGCTGAAGAAAAAGCTGATAAATTTCTCTACAGTAATTATGGCATGACAGCACCGGGCCCTGTGTGGTTGCGGTGGACTAAAACTGTTAAAAATGCTGCCAATACTTCTGTTTTAGCTTTGCCCGATCGCCTTTTGGCATTGTGGGAAGGTGGCCCGCCTCACCGCCTCGATTTGCAAACCCTGGAAACTCAGGGAACTGATGATTTAGGCAGTTTAGATAGTAAATTTGTTTATTCTGCTCACTGCAAGCGCGACCCGATTACTGGCAATATTTTTAACTTTGGAGTTACCAACGGTGCGACTACACAGTTGAATCTGTATAAAAGCGATTTTACTGGCAAAGTCGTGCAACAATCAACAGTTGCTTTAGATGGAATTTACGCGCTCCACGATTTTGTTTTTGCGGAAAAGTATCTGATATTTTTTATCCCGCCGGTGCAAGTCAATTTTTTGCCATTGTTAACGGGAATTAGCAGTTATAGCGAGTCGTTTAAGTGGAAACCGGAGTTAGGTACTCAGATATTAGTTTTTGACTCAGAAACTCTATCTTTAGTTAGTCGCGGCAAAACTGATTCTTGGTTTCAGTGGCATTTTGCTAACGGTTTTGTCAAGGAAGATGGTTCGGTAGCGGTTGATTTTGTGCGCTTCGCTGACTTTCAAACTAATCAGCGGCTGAAAGAAGTAGCGGCGGGCGAAACTCGCACTGATGCGGAGGGGACTCTGTGGCGGGTGTGTCTCAATCCTCAAACTGGCCAAGTCACAGCAGCCGAAGAATTGCTGGATCAACCTTGCGAATTTCCGACGGTACCTGCTTCAGAAATAGGGCAAGACTCGCGATATATTTATCTGGCAATGTATCGGCCTGACGTTGATATTGTACCGGAACGTTATGGCGCGATCGCCCGTTTGGACACGCAAACCCGCAATCTCACAATTGCGGACTTGGGCGAAAATCGCTATCCCGCAGAGCCCATCTACGTTTCAGATATTGCCTCGGAAAAAGGTTGGATAGTAACAGTTGTTTACGACGGCAATTCTGACAGCAGCGAAGTCTGGATATTTGACAGCGACGGACTTTCCCGCGAACCTGTTTGCAAGCTAGAATTGCCCGGTGTCATACCTTTGGGCTTTCACGGCACTTGGAAATCGGCAGTATGAGAAAATTGTAAAGAAGTGTTGCGGAAGATTTATTAAAAATTGTTGCCGCTTTAACTTCTAGTTGTTAAGGTGTGTGTAGATAGGAAATTCTCATATCTAGGAGGTGTGGAATTGATAATCTGCATTGCTCAATTATCCTGTGCCAATTCGCACGAATCCCCGGCGATTTTAAGTCGCGGTTGCACAGGATATCGTCTGCCTCTGCGGACTAAAAAAAGAGGGGTAATTAAGCCCTGGCGAATAACCAATCCCGGCGAATATTCCCGGGGAATGAATGCGTGGCTACCCAGGCAAAGTCCGCCTCCACGGAGTGAAGAAAGAGGGGTTCTCCAACCCCGGTAAATGACAAATTCGCGGATCATCAATCCCCGGCCAGTTTATTCGCGGCTACACAGGCAAAGTCCGCCTCCGCGAACTGAAGAAAAAGCGGTAATAAAGCCCGCTTGGCCATGATTTCGACTCGGTTTGCCCATCTCAAGTTTGTCTATTGGCATGAGGTTAAAAGACCAGATATTTGACTGATTTGTGGCAAACCCAAAGTAAAGTTTAGTTCAACTCACGCGCACGTTAGCGATTCAACAGTTTTTAGTTTTGAGTTAACCCCACAAATAGATGAGGTCTATCGAAACAAGATAGCCTTTTCAACAATTATGAATTATGAGTTGTTACCGCCAAAATATTCAACTCATAACTGATAATTCACAACTCACAACTCATAACTCCGTGCCGCGGTGAGCATCAACCAAAAGGTTTAATCTATGCAACTTCAAGGAAAAACAGCTCTTGTTACAGGAGCTTCGCGCGGAATTGGGCGATCGATCGCCCTGGAATTAGCGAGACAAGGAGTCAAACGTTTGTTGATTGTGGCGCGCAACCGCAAGCAATTAATTGAACTGGCCGAGGAAATCGATCTTTTTGGCACAGAAGTAGTGCCGTTAGCTTTGGATTTAACTCAGTCAGTAGCGGTGAATATTGCGATCGCCCAAGCTTGGCGAGATTGCGGCCCGATTCACCTGCTAATCAACTGTGCAGGCGTCGCCCACCAAGCATCTTTCTTGCGTTCTCCGCTGCCATTAATCGAGGAAGAAATCGCCTTAAATTTGCTCGGAACCTACACAATTACCCGCTTAGTAGCGAGGCGAATGGCGACTCAAAAAGAAGGAACCATCGTCAATGTTTCGAGCTTAATGGGAAAAATTGCCGCGCCCACAATGGCGACTTATTCTGCTACGAAATTTGCCATTTTAGGATTCACCCAAGCTTTACGCAGCGAGTTAACTCAGTACAATGTTCGAGTCACAGCTTTATTGCCATCTCTAACAGATACCGACATGGTGCGAGACTTGGAACAATTCCGGTGGGTAGTGCCCACAACTCCCGAAAAAGTTGCCCTAGCACTTGTCGCGGGATTGCAGAAAGATGCGCCGGAAATCTTGGTAGGATGGCAAAGTCATCTAGCAGTTTGGTGTCACCGAATTGCACCTTGGTTGCTGGATTTTGTGTTGCGGATGGCGACTCCCGAACTTCGGGATAAATCGCGGGGCCGCAAATTGCGAGAGGCTTTAGCTAGCGGGCGATAAACCCTTTTCTGGGCGGGCTCTTCGGCCATTGGTGTCAACTTAAGCTGTCAGCTCGCCCACCCGTTAGTCTGCCAGGGGTTTCAACCCCTGTCGGACTGTCGGACTATCGGACTGTCGGACTATCGGACTACCGATTTAACCTTAACTTGACACCAATGGGCATTGCCGTGTCCCTACAAGGGCTATGTACTTAGTTACCAGCAAAAGTGGTGTATAGCGGTTCTCAAGTAAATGAGGTACGTAGTTGGGATGCGAGCCCTCTTCTTTAGTCGTTATATAAGTTGTCAGTCATACCTCATCTACCTGAGAAGAGCTATATATCATTTCCACTCCCCTTGCAAGGTAAAAGCAGCCCAATAATAGGGAGATTTCCATTTTTCCTCCTGCATCATTTCCATCTGCGCCGCCCTCAAAGCTGCCGCCGGGGCTAACTTTTGTTGCACCATTTTTTGATAAAACTTTTGCATTAACACAGCAGTTCCTTCATCATCCACACTCCACAAACTCACCGCCACCCGCTGCGCCCCCGCATACATAAAACCCCTAGTTAATCCCACCATTCCTTCGCCTTTAACATTCTGTCCCATTCCCGATTGACAAGCACTTAAAACCACTAAATTTGCCGCCAGTTTCAAGTTGAAAATATCCGTGAGGCGCAAAAAACCATTGACAAGATTGCCTTTGTCATCTATCATCGACATCAGAATTCCTGACAATTCGGGATTTTGGCTGTTGGCCATGCCGTGAGTGGCGAAGTGAACGATTTGATAATTGGCTAAACTGCCGTCGGTGGCGGTAGTGCGACTGGCAGAAAAATCAATCTTTTGACTGCTAGAATCTGAGGGTACTAAGCTTAATATTGTTTGGGCTTCTTGGCGGGTAAATCGTAGGCGTTCGGGCGGCCATCCCCGATTAGAAGCACGAAGCGATCGATTTAAACCGAGGTTATTTGCTTCTAACTTTTCGGTGGTTGCTGGGGTAAGTTGTCCTTTGACTCTTTCATCATCTGGACTGAAAACAGGATCGGCTAAAATTGCTAAAGTTTGGCTTGGCGGTTTTCTGTCTCCGTAATTTTGCCTGAGAATGGCGAGAGTTGAGGCGGAAGGCAGGGTAATAATTTCATGTTGCGTGATTAAGGGAATATTGGCATTTTGTCCGGCGGCTTGGTCAAGAGTTAAAGCTGGAAAAGGGGTATAGTGCAGCACGCCGTCGGGAACAATTAATAAGCGTTTATTGCCTAATTGGGCTGCTGCAGGCTGTAAAATTAATTGACCCAGGTTTGCACTCGCTTCGGCAAGTTTTTGGGGAATATTTCTGTAAGTTGCGCTAGTTATTGCGTCTCTGAAATTGCGGGCTGCTGTTTCAATGTCCACCTGTTTTGGCAATTCATAGCTAGTTAGTCCCGTTGAGGTCACGACCCACAAATAACTGCGGTCTTCGCCGAGGGAATACTGCAATAAAATCGTGTTTTCATCGAGAATCTGTTTCTGAATTTCTGGCAGTGTTAAAGGTTGGGGTTGGGTGAGGGCAGCGTAGCGGGGGCTGGCGCTACGAATCCCGGTTTGAATTTGCTGATATTCTTGCAGGAGTGTGAGGCGCTGTTTCTCTATTTCATCGATTTTAGCTTGCTGGGGATTGGGGCGACTGAGGGCTTCGATGCGCTGCTTTTCAATGGCATCAAGTTGCTGTTTTGCGCTATTTTCTTGTTGCAGTAAATCGGGGGAAATGCCTTCGCGAATGTTGGCGTTACTTTCTTGGAGAAGTTCGAGGAGGCTGCGGGCCCTCGAACGTTCGCTGGCTTCTAAGGCTTTGGTATCATAACCGGATTTAGGATTAGTTTTATGCAGTTGCATTAACAGGTCGATGTAGAATTGGTAGTAGTTTTGTACTGTGGCAAAGTATGAGGTGCGGAGTTCAGGGCTGGCAATTTTGGTGCGGAGATTTTCGATTATTTTGATAGAGGCTTCAATGTCATTGAGGGCTTCGGTAAGATTGTTTTGGTTGCGTTTGAGAAAAGCCATGTTGTAAAGGGTGAGAGCTTCTTTTCCAGCGTTGCCAACAGCCCGGCTCAGGGGAAGGGATTGGCTGAAATATTCTAAAGCTTTCTGTTTTTCTCCCAAATCTGAGTAAACTAACCCAATATTGTTGAGGGTAATAGCTTCCATTGAGCGATCGCCGACGGCCCGACTCAGGGGAAGGGATTGGCTGAAATATTCTAAAGCTTTCTGTTTTTCTCCCAAATCTGAGTAAACTAAGCCAATGTTGTTGAGGGTGATAGCTTCCTTCGATCGATCGCCGACAGCCCGACTCAAGGGAAGAGATTGGCTGAAATATTCTAAAGCTTTCTGTCTCTCTCCCAAATTGTCGTAGATACTGCCAATGTTGTTGAGGGTGATAGCTTCCACTGAGCGATCGCCGACGGCCCGACTCAGGGGCAGGGATTGATTATAATATTCTAAAGCTTTTTGTTTTTCTCCGATATCTTCGTAGATTCTGCCAATATTGTTGAGGGTGATAGCTTCCTTTGAGCGATCGCCGACGGCCCGACTCAGGGGAAGGGATTGGCTGAAATATTCTAAAGCTTTCTGTTTTTCTCCCAAATCTGAGTAAACTAAGCCAATGTTGTTGAGGGTGATAGCTTCCACTAAGCGATTGCCGACGGCCCGATTCAGGGGAAGGGATTGGCTGAAATATTCTAAAGCTTTCTGTTTTTCTCCCAAATCAGAGTAAACTAAGCCAATGTTGTTGAGGGTAATAGCTTCTTGCCATTGATTGCTGACGGCTCTACTCAGGGAAAGAGATTGATTATAATATTCTAAAGCTTGTTGTTTTTCTCCGATATCTTCGTAGATTCTACCAATATTGTTGAGGGTGATAGCTTCCACTGAGCGATCGCCGACGGCCCGACTTAGGGGAAGGGATTGGCTGAAATATTCTAAAGCTTTCTGTTTTTCTCCCAAATCAGAGTAAACTAACCCAATATTGTTGAGGGTGATAGCTTCCACTGAGCGATCGCCGACTACCCGACTAAGGGCAAGAGATTGATTGTAATAGTCTAAAGCTTTTTGTTTTTCTCCCAAATCAGAGTAAACTAAGCCAATACTTTTGAGAGTGACAGCTTCTTGCGATCGATTACCGGCGGCGCGACTTAAGGGAAGGGATTGATTGTAATAGTCTAAAGCTTTTTGTTTTTCTCCGATATCTTCATAGATTTTTCCAATATTATTAAGGGTGAGAGCTTCTCTTCCTGGGTTGCCGATCGCCCGAGTCAGGGGAAGGGATTGGTTGTAATAGTCTAAAGCTTTCTGTTTCTCTCTCAAATAGTCATAGATACTGCCAATATTATTGAGGGTGATAGACTCCTGCGAGCGATTACCAGTAGCCCGACTCAGGGGAAGAGATTGATTGTAATATTCTAAAGCTTTCTGTTTCTCCCCCAAATTTGAGTAAACTAAGCCTATATTGCTGAGGGTAACAGCTTCCTGCGATCGATTACCAGTAGCGCGACTCAGGGGAAGAGATTGATTATAATATTCTAAAGCTTTCTGTGGCTCTCCCAAATTTGAGTAAATTAAGCCAATATTATTGAGAGTGATGGCTTCTTGCTTGCGATCGCCCACAGCCCGACTTAGGAGAAGCGACTGATTGTAATAGCCTAAAGCTGTTTGTGTTTCTCCCAAATCTGAGTAAACTAAACCGATGTTGCTGATAGTGACAGCTTCTTTAGCGCGATCGCCCGCTTCTCGATATAGGTTTAATGCTTGTTCATATTTGACGAGCGCACCTTTGAAAGATTCTATCGTCCCTTGGTAGTAAAGTTGTAATCCTTCGTTTAAAGCTTTTAGAGCAGCGTCACTACTGCTATTTTGCGCCGTTTGTACGGCTTTGCCAACGGGCACGGCTGCTGCCACTGGCTGACTTAGCTGAACCGAAAGTGCGATCGACATACCGGCCAAAAACCATTGAGTGCGATCGAACATAGCCACCCCTTTTGTATTTTTGTCAATTTTACTCACTAGCCCGCTTAGTGTAAAGGCAGGAAGAAGTGATCTTATGTCCGCTATATCATTTCCACTCCCCTTGCAAGGTAAAAGCCGCCCAATAATAGGGAGATTTCCATTTTTCCTGCTGCATCATTTCCATCTGCGCCGCCCTCAAAGCTGCCGCCGGCGTTAACTTTTGTTGCACCATTTTTTGATAAAACTTTTGCATTAACACAGCAGTTCCTTCATCATCCACACTCCACAAACTTACCGCCACCCGCTGCGCCCCCGCATACATAAAACCCCTCGTTAATCCCACCATTCCTTCGCCTTTAACATTTTGTCCCATTCCCGATTGGCAAGCACTTAAAACTACTAAATTTGCCGCTAATTTTAAGTTAAAAATATCCGTGAGGCGCAAAAAACCATTAACAAGATTGCCCTTGTCATCTACCATCGACATCACAATTCCTGACAATTCGGGATTTTTACTGTTGGCAAGGCCGTGGGTGGCTAAGTGAATGATTTGATAATTGACTAAATTTCCATCGGTAGCAGTAGTGCGACTGGCATCAAAATCAAATATTTGACGGCTAGAAGCTGAGGGGAATAAGCTGGATATTGTTTGGGCTTCTTGGCGGGTAAGTGGTAGGCGTTTTGGCGGCCATTCTATCTGGGAAGCACGAAGCGAGCGATTTAAACCGAGGTTATTTGCTTCTAACTTGTCAGTCATTTCTTGGGTGATTTTTCCTTTAATTCTTTCATCATCTGGACTGAAAACTGGATCTGCTAAAATTGCTAAATTTCGGCCCGGCGGTTTTCTATCTCCGTAATTTTGCCTGAGAATGGCGAGACTTGAGACCGAAGGCAGGGTAATAATTTCATGTTCGGCAATTAAGGGAACATTGGTATTTTGGCCGACGGTTTGGGAAATAGTTAATGCGGGAAAAGGGGTATAGTGCAGCACGCCGTCGGGAACAATTAATAAGCGTTTATTTCCTAATTTGGCTGCTGCGGGCTGTAAAATTAATTTGCCCAGATTGGCACTCGCTTCGGCAACTTGTTGGGGAATATCTCTTTGGATTGGGCTAGTTACTGCGTCTCGGAAATTGCGGGCTGCTGTTTCAATGTCAACCTGTTTTGGCAATTCATAGCTCGTTAGTCCCGTTGATGTCACCACCCACAAATAACTGCGGTTTTTGCCGAGGGAATACTGCAATAAAATCGTGTTTTCATCGAGAATCTGTTTTTGAATTTCTGGCAGCGTTAAAGGTTGGGGTTGGGTGAGGGCAGCGTAGCGGGGGCTGGCGGTACGAATCTGGGTTTGAATTTGCTGATATTCTTGCAAAAGTGCGAGGCGCTGTTTGTCGATTTCAGCGATTTTAGTTTGATAGGGTTTGGGGCTGCTGATTGCTTCGATGCGCTGCTTTTCAATGGCATTGAGTTGCTGTTGCAGGCTCTTTTCTTGTTGCAGTAAATCGGGGGAAATGCCTTCGCGAATGTTGGCGTTACTTTCTTGGAGAAGTTCGAGGAGGCTGCGGGCCCTCGAACGTTCGCTGGCTTCTAAGGCTTTGGTATCATAACCGGATTTAGGATTAGTTTTATGCAGTTGCATTAACAAATCGATGTAGAATTCGTAGTAGTTCTGGACTGTCGCAAAGTATGAGCTGCGGAGTTCTGGGCTGGCTATTTTGGTGCGGAGGTTTTCAATGATTTTGATAGAGGCTTCAATGTCATTGAGGGCTTCGGTAAGATTGTTGTGATCGCGTTTGGCAGAAGCCATGTTGTAAAGGCTGACAGCTTCCCCAGCGCGATCGCCTACCGCCCGATGCAGCGCAAGGGACTGGCTATAATACTCTAGCGCTTTGTGTTTCTCTCCCAAGACTGAGTAGACATTGCCGATGTTGCCGAGGATGGCAGCTTCCCCAGCGCGATAGCCTACTGCCCGAAACAGGGGAAGGGACTTGCTGTAATATTCTAAGGCTTTCTGTTGCTCTCCCAAATGATTGTAGACACGGCCGATGTTGTGGAGGGTGGTAGCTTCCTCACGGCGATTGCCCGCTGCCCGACTCAGCGCAAGGGACTGGCTGTAATACTCTAGCGCTTTCTGTTTTTCTCCCAAATCTGAGTAGACATTGCCGATCTTGGTGAGGGTGACTGTTTCGCCACCGCGATCGCCCACTGCCCGACTCAGGGAAAGGGACTGGCTGTAATACTCTAGCGCTTTCTGTTTTTCTCCCAAATCATCGTAGACACTGCCGATGCTTGTGAGGATAACAGCTTCCCGGCCGTGATCGCCCAGAGCCCTATTCAGCGCAACGGACTGGCTGTAATACTCTAGCGCTTTCTGTTTTTCTCCCAATTCTGAGTAGACAGTGCCGATGTTGTTGAGGGTGACTGCTTCCCCACCGCGATCGCCTACTGCCCGTTTCAGCGCAAGCGACTGGCTGTAATACTCTAGCGCTTTCTGGTTTTCTCCCAAATCTGAGTAGATAGTGCCGATGTTGCTGAGGGTGACTGCTTCCCCACCGCGATCGCCTACTGCCCGTTTCAGCGCAAGCGACTGGCTGTAATACTCTAGCGCTTTCTGGTTTTCTCCCAAATCTGAGTAGAGACTGCCCATGTTGTTGAGGGTGACTGCTTCCCCACCATCGCCTACTGCCCGATACAGGGTCAGGGACTGGCTGTAATACTCTATCGCTTTCTGTATTTCTCCTAAATATGAGTAGACAGTGCCTATATTGCCGAGGGTGGTAGCTTCCCCACGGCGATCGCCTACTGCCCGATACAGGGTCAGGGACTGGCTGTAATACTCTAGCGCTTTTTGTTTTTCTCCCAATGCTGAGTAGACACTGCCGATGTTGTTGAGGCTGACTGCTTCCCCATCGCGATCGCCCGCTGATCGATACAGTTTTAATGCTTGTTCATATTTGGAGATCGCACCTCTTAAAGCTTCCGCTGTTTCTTGCTGGTAGAGTTGTAGTCCTTCTTTATATACTTTATCAGCAGCCTCGCTACTGTTAGTTTGTGCCGTTTGTACGACTTTACCAACGGGCACGGCTGCTGCCACTGGCTGACTTAGCTGAATCGAAAGCGCGATCGACATACCAGCCAAAAACCATTGAGTGCGATCGAACATAGCCACCCCTTTTGTATTTTTGTCAATCTTAATCACTAGCTCGCTTAGTGTAAAGGCAGGAAGAAGTAAGGGCGATCGGCATTTTTGCTAGAGTTAACGAGTAGTGCGATTCCCTGCAGGATCGCTGCGCCGCGCGTACTTTTTCCTAGCATGAACAACATCCTAACTACCCCCGATCCCGTAACCAGCCACTGGGATTGCCCCGAATGCGGCGGCACCGGTACCCTCAGCCCAGAAATTTGCCCTGTTTGTCTCGGAGCAAAATACATCGATCTCGTTACAATAACGAACTGGATGCTCGATTTTATGGAATCTCGCGGCTGCGATCGAGCTGAGATCGAGCAATTGCGAACCGAAAACCCAGACCCGCTGACATTAACTTTTTGCCTCGAAATTTGTATCGCGCTTAAATAAACAACGAAGACTTATGTTATAATTTATAGCATTTAAAAAATAATGCCAATTTGAACAGAGATGAGCGCTATCAAAGCAGGACAAAAATACTCAAAAAACAATATTTATCAAGGCTTCAATTTTGAACAGCACAAACATTTGGGGATATACATTAAACACCGGAGAGATGAAGCACTAAGCCTGAGTGTTGTATCTAGTTGGTGCTACGGTAAAACCTCAAAAGTTCGCAGGCTTGCTTGCAAGCTGCAGAGTGCATTGTCAACCCTTAAGTCTAACCTAGATGACATCGTTTGTGCTGAAGTCCCACCCAATCACGTTCTTTTCAGAAAGGGCTACAACTCTGAAATTGATCCAATAGAATGCTACTACGGGCAAACTGAGTTCGCTGAACAGTGGGCCAATGAGTTTAGCGCGGGGTTTAGAGAAGAATTTCATGAACAACCATCAGGAAAACTTTGTTTACCCCTAAATCTACCCAGACCATATAAAGGCTTCACGCTGGACGAACATCTCCACGTAGCTAAGATTATGCGTTGTCAGATTAGGCAGTCAGCAATCACAACTATCCTGATATGGAATGCTTATGGAAGCAATTCTAAAGCAACCAAGGCAGCTTACAAATGGTGGAAAGCCGCAACTGCCCTAGTCTCGGAACTTCATCAAGTCTCAGGTGAGATTGGTATATATGCCACAACATATCCTAGTGATGAAGCCGAGCGATTTGAGGTACAAATTGCTGCCGATCAGAGCTTTGCTGAGCCGCTGAGAATGCCATTGCAAAAATCTCTTCTTCAAAAGGCTGTGGTGGCTCATGCCGGAAAAGTCACTAACGATACGTACAACCTGGATCTCGGATTGGATTGGCTAAAAGTCAAGATCACTTATCCCTAATTACCAATTTACCAATGCCCAATACTCAGTGTCCCTTAACCGGATGTTGCCCGTAAAAAGGCAAAGCATCCGACCAATCAGGACGACTTCCTATTTGCCACTCCAAATAAGCCAATTCCAACACACTAGAAACCGACCAACCCAACTCGCTACCAACTTCAATTAACTGATAAGAATTCCCCCAGTTATCCAACTTTTCCTGCCAAGATTCAGGAGTCATCACCGTATCAGGAAACAACTCAGTTAAACCAGAATCTTTGTTAACTGAATAAACCGCCCCAAACAATTGTCCCCGCTGTGCAGGCATTTGCAGCGCGATATCCTGATTTGAGATAGATTTTTTACTGCTGCTGCAAGCGACAGCCGCCAAAGTTGAAACCGCAAAAACCGGAATATCCAACTGTTGGGCCAAAGTCCGCGCCGTCACCATACCCATCCGAGTCCCCGTGAAACCTCCGGGCCCCTTCGCCACAGCAATAAAAGCCAAATCCGCCCAAGTTTGCGGCTGAATAAACTCGACTAAATACTGATGCAAATGAGTTGCTAAATCGCGATCCAAATTCCAAGTTTGGCAGCGAGAATCCCCGGCAAAATTGCTGATGGCTAAACCGAGTTCGCGACTAGCTGTGTTCAGGGCTAAGCCGTATTTTTTAACTGATGTTCCGTCTTGGGGATGAGTATTCACGATTACTGATAATTTTCCTTAACAAAAAACAGAGGCAAAGCCACAACTAAGCAACCCAAAAGAATACCAAATATTCCCGTATTTAAAATCCTGGAATTACCCATGCTCCCAGTCATCAAGAACAGCACAACTAAACTTGCAAATAAATTTTTATTTGCAAATTCTTTGTGTTGGGAAACTTGATGCTTCACCGTCATAAAACCCGACGTAACTATTAGCGCAAACCAAGAATTAAAAATGACTATTTGAGAGCCAAAGATAAACCAAACTAAGGCAAACATTAGCGCATCTATCCAAAAATCCTGAGTTTTTAACTTAGGCAGCCAAAATTCTTGGGTAGTAACAGGGGCGATTTTCTTGACTAATTGATTGTGTTGCAGCCGCACGAGTTTGTTTCTCAATTGAATCTTGGGATCGATTTGCAATATTTGCTTCCACTCCGGGCGGCGAGAATTGTTGACTCTTCCCAACAGCTTCACGGCTGCGACTTTATTTAACTGCAAATCGGTGAGTCTGGTGGCAATTATTTGAGATAAGTGCGGATAGTAAACGGGGTTGTCTTCGGTTCTGTTGATGACGATATTGAGCTGTTGCTTGGCTTGACTGACTTGGATTGTAACATTGTAGGGGGCGATCGCCTCTTGCAAAGCTTCCTGAATTTCGGCTTGCTGTTGGCGAGTAAAAAGCGATACACCGGGCGCAGGTGTAACCACCCGTTCTGCGGGCGTTTCCGGCGCGTCTAGCACAGGCTCTGCGTCTAAATAGACTGGTTTGGGGTTCAAGTGCCGGATGACTGCTGATGCTGAACTGTAGCGCCGATTGGTGGCACTTTGAAGCATGGTGTCGAGGATGCGGCCGAAATCGTCGCTAACAGCAGTCTTCAAATAATTTCGCCAAGCCCAAGAATCCTCTGTACTGTCGAACAAATCGAAGGGAGGAATTTCTGTCAGCAAGTGAATGCAGGTAACGCCCAAACTGTAGATATCGCTGGCAAAAACTGCTTTCCCCATCAATTGTTCTGGGGCTGTATAAGCAGCACTGCCGATGATTGTACCAGTTGGCTGCAAGCCGTTTGCTGTTACTTTCTTAGCTGCACCAAAGTCTACTAAAACAATATCTTTTTGGAAAGGAGACCGTTGATAGGAACTTTCTAAAGCGGGTAAAGGAGTTGGAGATAGCCTGCGGCGAATGATATTTTCGGGTTTGATATCGCGGTGAATGACTTTTGATTTGTGGACGAAGTGGAGCACTGGCAATAAATCGTTGAGAATTTGCCGAATTTGAGTTTCGGTGAATGCTCCTTTTTGTTCTAATTCTCTAGCTAGGTTTTTGCCGTCTATAAATTCTTGTACTAAATACTGTCTCCCGTCTTGTTCAAAATGCGCGATTAATTCTGGAATCTGGGGATGTTTTCCCAAGGTTTCTAGCTGGGCTGCTTCTTGGTGAAATAGTTGAGCGGCTTTTTCGGCGGCGGTATTTTGTGGGAAAAATTGCTTGATTACGCACTGCGAAAAAATCAGGGGTTTGGTTTCATCAACTGCTAGAAATGTTCGGCCAAAGCCTCCTTGCCCGATCGGCTTTATGGTTCGGTAGCGAGATGCTGATGGCGTTTCTGGGTCAATAGTCAACAACAATTTTGAGCCGCAACTTTGGCACAATTCTGCATCCCCTGGGTTTTGCGGATTCTGACAAGTTGGGTTTAAGCAATAGCACATTGGATTTTAGATTTTAGATTTTAGATTTTAGATTTTAGATTGGGAATGGGGAATGGGGAATGGGGAATTGGGCATCGGGCATCGGGCATCGGTAATTGAAAATTGGGAATTGAATATTGGAAATGGAAAATTGAAAATTGGGTAAAAAGAAGAAACAAGAAAATGAGAGCGTTTTATTTTTTCGTTCTTCCTTCTTCCCTCTTCCTTCTTCCCTCTTCCTTCTTCCTTAAGTCGGGACGAGTTCGCCTGGCCGCAATTTTGCCCATTTGCCGGTCTCTTGCTTGAAACTCTGACACCCGACTACATCCCATTCCATTTCAATTTCGTCTTGGCGGGGGCGGATGTTGACGTTGATGGTGGGTTCTACGGGGTCGAAATCGGGTGTTTCGGTGAGGTGAAGCTGTTCGTGCTGTTCTTCTACGGCGTGGTAGGTGAAGCAGCGGTCTACATAGTGGCAGTTAATACAAATACACATTCTTGATATCCTCTGTGCATTTCAAAAAGATTGGTGAAAATTGAGCTTTCTGTTAATCTAGCGTAGCAAGAGTTTAATTGTTTGTAAGGAAAGTAGATTTTTGTTGCAATGCCGATTAATTTGCCCTCTTCATTATCTCCTGATACTTGGCCGTTTGATGTGAAACTGCTGACACCGCCTGCTTATCTGGTGGGCGGTGCAGTGCGGGATGCGTTGCTGGGGAGGCGATCGCACTATTTTGATTTGGATTTCGTTATGCTAACACGGGCCGTGAAGACTGCTCGAAAAATTGCCGATCGCACGAAAGGTGGATTTGTCTTGTTGGATGCGGAACGCCAAATTGCGCGGGTGGTGTTTGCGGGCGGTACGGTGGATTTGGCGCAAGCGGAAGGGGGGAGTCTGGAGGGGGATTTGCTGCGCCGAGATTTTCGGATAAATGCGATCGCCTGCAATCCTTTTACCGGAGAAATCATCGATCCTTTGGACGGTCAAACTGATTTGCGCTTGGGTTTGCTGCGGATGGTTTCGCGGTCAAATTTGGAGGACGATCCGCTGAGGTTATTAAGAGCTTACCGCCAAGCGGCGCAGTTGGGTTTTGCGATCGAACCTGAAACTCAATCGGCGATTCGGGAATTAGCACCGCTGTTGAGTCGGGTAGCGGTGGAACGGGTGCGGACGGAATTGGGTTATTTGTTGAGCAATCCTGACGGTGTTCCTTGGATTTGTCGCGGTTGCGAAGACGGTTTGTTTTCGATTTGGTTTGAAAGTGCGATCGACCGTTTTGATATTTTGACAAAAATTGACGCATCTGCTGACAAATTAGCGGCTATTCACCCGGAATTAGGGAAGGAATTCGGGCGTCAGATTCGAGATACAATTAAAACGCCTTTGTTGGCTGTCGCGAAGCTGGCTATTTTGGCAGATTCCGACCCGACAATTGCTGAAATCCAGTTGCAGCGGCTGAAATACAGCAATGCGGAGATTAAAAGTGCGATCGAGCTTTTGAAATACTTGCCACAATTGCAAGCACAACCTATTGCGGAAATGTCTTTGCGAGAACAGTATTTTTTGTTTCGGGATGTGGGAATAGTATTTCCAGTTTTAGCGGTTTTAGCCGTGGCGGCAGGAGTGGCGGTTGAGAATATTTCACTGTTAATTAATCGCTATCTGGATGCTGATGATATTGTTGCTCATCCCACACAGTTAGTTACCGGCAATGATTTAATGGAATATTTGAAATTGCCCAGAAGTCCCCGCATCGGTCAATTGTTGATGGAGATTCAATTAGCGCGGGTGGAAGGGAGAATTGCGACTCCCGAAGATGCGCTGAAATTAGCGCAAGAGTTACTTAATTAGTAAGTTGAAATTGATATATTGCAGAAATTAGAACGGGCAAGATACCCGTTCCACAAAATTCAACTTTCCCGTGGGGTGGGCTTTGAGCCACGCCCTAAAAAGTTAGTTGACAATGGCCAAAAATCAGAATATTAAACAATATCTCTTAATTCTTCCAGCAATTCAAACTTGCCATCGGTACCAGGTTCAAACTCAACAACTTTCAACACAGCATCAACATTCAGCGGCCCGTAAATGTGCGGGTAATTTTCACCCGCCGCCAATTCATATTTGATTTCAGATTTTACTTTTTCCGAGTCAATCAACAGCAGCAGCAATCCTTTTTTACCAACAAAGAACTTATTGGCAGATTTAACAACTTGCGGCCGAGTCGAACAGTGGATAAATCCTTCAGAGTCTAGGGTCTCACCGCGATAGGATTTAAGCTGTTTTGCTTCTTCCCATTGTTGGCTTTGAGTAATGTGAAAAATAACGCTCATAAATTATGTTACCTGGAAAAGAGAAGCTAGGTAGAGCATCTAGATATATGTTCCAAGGCTCTACCTAGGAACGAGATTAAAGGACTAAAGTCCCTACTACAAAACTAGCACGATACGAGTAGATCAGATCGCCCGAGAACTCTCATATCTTCGTCATCGAGTTCGACTGGTGTGCCGCTGCGAATTAGTTCTACAAAATCCTCATTCGGCACCATGATGCACAAAGCGTACAAACGTTCGCTGCCCGTATTCTCAATTACGTGAGTGCCCGTTGGAGGCACTAACAAACTATCTCCCGGTTGAATAGTAACTGTTTTGCCGTCGCAGGTTGCTTGCCCTCTTCCTTTGAGTACAAAAAACATTTCTACTGCGAATTGATGGCGGTTGGGAGGAGTTTTGCCGCCCGCATCGAAAATCTCCACACAAACAGTTAATGAAACATTAGCTGTTACCGGATCGAAGACGATAGCTAATCTATTAGTATCGCCCGGACTGATGCGAAATGCTTGGTAGTCTTGCGGAGACTTTACCACTGGAATCATACACTGGTTTGTCATTTTTTTATTGTGAGTTGTCGGTTGTTATGTTTCTGATATGATTAGCGAGCGAGCCAGAGTCATTAGTTTAGGACTTACGCATGGGCGGCGAGAAACCGGGTTTTTACTGAGAAGATGTGTTACAGGCGACAAAAACCGCAAAAACCCGGTTTCTTTGCTGCTGAGCCGTAAGTCCAGTAGTTGCGAGCTTAGCCTCAAAAAGTTATTCTTAGTGACTAATGACTGCTGACTAAGGACTAAGGACTGCTATTTAATTGTTTCTAACATAGCCTGAGAATCAGACACAAAACCAAAACATTGCTTAACGTTATAAAGAGTCGCTTGCCAGCAATAATCTGGCGATGTCGTAGCTGTACAATCTTTGACTAAAATACAGTCGTAACCGAGGAAATTAGCATCTTGCAGGGTAGCCATCACGCACTGATCGGCGTTTACTCCTCCGAAGAAAAGTGTAGTTCTACCGAGGTTCCGCAAGATACTATCTAAAGGAGTATCCCAAAAGCCGCTCATCCGATATTTATCAACGCAAATATCCTCCGGTTTGGGTTTTAATTCATCGACAACCTGCGCCGCCCAACTCCCTGCCATCAGTACAGGGGCGTTGTTTTTTGGCAGCGGATCTCCCAAACCTACGCCGTCGCCTGTGGGATTGTAAACGTGACGGGAAGCTGCACTAATATTGAGCAAATCGGGGCGGTTTCCCCAGTTTATCCAAATAATTGGCACTGCGTGCGATCGCAATTTGGGCAGCAAATTTTTTAAAGGATTAATTGGAGTGCGGGCGGGCGTTACATCTACGCCAATATGGGCTAGCCAACCGTCAGAATGACAGAAATCGTTTTGCATATCTATCACCAACATTGCTGCTTTTGCCAAATCCACACGCAGAGTTTTAGTTTCTGTTTCTAAAGTAACAATTTGTGGGTCAAGTTGCGATCGGGTGATATCGGCAATTTTGGCATCAACTTTCCAAGCATTCGGCGGTACGCCCAAGGTGCGGAGAGAATCAGGATTCATAGGAATTTTGACTCAAAAACAATTTCGATCTTATAACTATTTGATTGTTACTAACTTGTCATATCTTAAATCTTTGTTATAATTAACTATTTGGGGAACTTTTTAATAAAGTTTAGAATTTATTAAGTTTATTATCGTTGGGCGATCGCAATGTTAGCGCCCTGCAATCATACAATAAAAATCAATATAAATTTACAAATCTCTTTTCTGATAATATGATCCCGTCCTTGGCTAAAATCTCAAGTAGCATTAGAAACCGTATTTTAGGGAAGCATCACCAGCGTTAAAAGTCAGTTAAATTATCCCATACAGCCTCAAACTAAAAATATAGGTCACAATAAAAGCAGTCAAAGTAAATTAATTAACACAGGTAAGTCATAATAGTAAAGTAAGATCACTCCCCAACCAAAGATAACAGTTATGTCATGGAAAACCAGGCAGGCTACTGTCGCCATCATTACATTAACAATTTTCGCTGAATTAGCGCCGGCACTTAAAATTAACCCCATCAACCTCGCAAATCCTAATCACTCCAAAGCTGCAGCCATGACACCCCCTAACAGCCAGACCGATGTAGACGCCCGACTTGTTGCAGCTAATACCAAATTTGGTTTTAACTTGTTCAACACCCTCAGCAAACAACAGCCGAATCAAAATATCTTTATTTCCCCTACTTCTGTCGCCCTCGCACTGTCAATGGCATACAACGGAGTTAGCGGAGAAACGAAACAAGAAATGACAAAAGTTCTCGAATTAACGGGAATGACTCCCCAAGAAATCAACGCAGCAAATCAAGGTTTGCAAAATAGTTTGCAGAAAGTTGACCCCAATGTCCGAGTATCAATTGCCAACTCGCTTTGGGCGCAACAAGGCTTCTCCTTAAAACCAGAATTTCTGCAAACAAATCAAAAATACTACAATGCTAATGTTACCGAACTAGACTTTATGAATCCGCAAGCTATTAGCATCATTAACAACTGGGTAAGCCAAAAAACTCAAGGAAAAATTGATAAAATAGTCGATCGAATTAGCCCCGATCAACTCTTGTTTTTGATTAATGCTATCTATTTCAAAGGCAACTGGAAAACCCCCTTTGATAAATCTCAAACTGCCAACAAAACTTTTGCTTTAACCGATGGCAGTTCAAAACAGCATCCGATGATGTCTCAGAAAGGCTTTTATTGGTACTACGAAACACACCAATTTCAAGCAGTCAGTTTACCTTACGGAAAAGAAGGCGCTCTGGCTATGTATATTTTCTTGCCCAACTCCAATAGCAATTTTGCCACTTTCTTGCAGCAATTAACACCAGAAAACTGGAAAAAATGGATGCAACAATTTAGCGAAGAAAAGGGTGAAATTGAAATACCGCGCTTCAAGATAGAGTATGAAGTTGAACTCAGCAACACACTCATACCTTTGGGAATGGCAGGATTTTTTAATATTTCACAAGCCGACTTTTCGCCGATGACTGATGACAACGTAGCAGTAGCTTCAGTAAAACACAAAACATTTGTCGAAGTGAACGAAGAAGGTACAGAAGCAGCCGCAGTGACTTCCATCGAGTTATTCAGAAGTTTGCCTTTTCAAATGAATGTAAACCGTCCATTCTTTTGTGCCATCCAAGACAATACTACAGGAACAATATTATTTATGGGTACCATCGTTGACCCCCAATAATATCAAAAATAGTAGGTGCGTCAGGAAATGTTCGATCGACTTTTAATCAAATAACCCTAGCTGGCGCACGCTAACAAGCTAATTATACGGTAAAATATCAGTCTAAAAATAATCATATTTGCGACAAATTGATGATTAAATTGCACAAATGGCAGCGGATACTGGCTTTAATAGTTGTTTTTGCGATCGCCCTTACCTCCTCCGCCATATTATCCCCGCGTCTGTTGGCTCAAACCCGCCCCCAAACCCCAACAACCGAATTGCGCGGCGTCTGGCTGACTAACATTGACAGCGACGTTATTTTCTCCCGCAACAACATCATTGACGCTGTAAATCGACTGGCTCAACTCAATTTTAATACCATCTATCCCACGGTTTGGCAAGGAGGCTATACGCTTTATCCCAGTGCGGCAGCCCAACGAGCATTCGGACAGTCGATCGACCCATCGCCCGGATTGAAAGACCGAGACATACTCAAAGAAATTATAGCACAATCCCATCAAAAAGGTATAGCAGTAATCCCCTGGTTTGAGTTTGGTTTCATGGCTCCCGCCGAATCGGAATTAGCCGCACTTCACCCCGATTGGCTGGCGCAGCGACGCGACGGGTCAACTATTTGGAAAGAAGGCAAACACGATCGAGTTTGGCTGAATCCATTTCATCCCGAAGTTCAGCAATTTATCTTAGATTTAATCATAGAAATTGTCGATAATTATGATATAGATGGCATTCAATTTGACGACCATTTCGGCTTGCCAGTAGAATTTGGCTACGACCCACGAACAGTGCTAATGTATCAAGAACAAATCAAAAGCCCTCCCTCCGACGACTCCCGCGAAACCTTCTGGGTGCGCTGGCGCGCTGACAAAATCAATGACTTCGTGGGGCGAGTTTCCCGCGCCATCAAATCCCGAAAAGAAAAATGTATTGTCAGCTTATCTCCGAACCCTTTTCACTTTTCTTTACCCGCCCACTTGCAGGACTGGTTTACCTGGGAAAGACGTGGCTACATCCAAGAAATTGTATTGCAAATTTATCGCAGCGATATCAAGCGTTTTAGTGCCGAACTGGAACGGGAAGAAGTCAAATTAGCTAAACTTCACATTCCAACTGCGATCGGCATTTTAACAGGTCTTAAAAATAATTCGGTGCCGCTCAAACAAATTCAAGAACAAGTGCAAGAAGTGCGAAAAAGAGATTTCGCGGGCGTGTCTTTCTTTTTCTACGAAAGTTTGTCGAATTGGGCTAACGAAACCCCCGAACAGCGCAATTCGGCTTTGCAAGAATTCTTTCCCACAAAGATGCAGCGCCCCCCCTCCGAAGCCCAAATTTAAAACCTACGGTTAAAATGAGAAAAAGCATACAGCGCTTAGGAATAGTCACCTTATCTTTAACTGCTTTCCTAACAATTGGCTATCTCACTCCTAGAAAGTGGGGCAATTACTCGCAAGCCGATTGCATAATCTCTCTATACATTTCCAATGAAGGCATTCACACCGAAATTATTGTTCCAGTTAAAAATGAATATTTTGACTGGAATCAATTTTTACCGCTAACAGAAATAGGGCGGGATGCCACTTCTGATTATAAATATCTATCTTTTGGCTGGGGAGATAGAGCTTTTATGCTGGAAACTCCCACCTCAGGAAGTATCAATCCAGTTACAGCTTTCAAAGCCCTATTTCTCCCTACTCCCTCTACCGTACACGTTCAAGGTTTTCGGGTTCCTCCCCAAAATATTGAAACCAAATGTGTAAAAATTAGTGGAGCGAATTATATTAAAATAATAAGTTTTCTTAAAAATACCTTCCAATTAGACGCCGCAGGTAAGAAAATGAAAATTAGCTACGGCTACGATAACAGCGACAGTTTTTATGAAGCAAAAGGCAGTTACTCTATTTTGAGAACTTGCAACGACTGGACGGCCGAAGCTTTGCAAAAAGCTGATGTCAATACTCCTTTATGGTCAACCCTTTCTTCGGCTATTATGTTTCATTTAAATAGCGGTTGCGAAGGTAAAAAATAAATGTAATGGGTAATACGATTTGAGATTTTAGATTAAACGATGGGGAATGAATGATTATGTATGGGTTGGGAGATTGCCTAAAGTTGCATTCTTTTTTTTAACTGGTATAATTAGCAATTTGAGGAAAAATCATGAATGTAATTCCAGCGATCGACTTATTGGATGGAAAATGCGTCAGATTGTATCAGGGAGACTACGCGAAGTCTCAGACTTTTAACGACAACCCCGTCGAAGTCGCCAGACAGTGGGTAAATGAAGGCGCAACCATGCTGCATTTAGTAGACCTCGACGGCGCTAAAGCAGGTCATCCAGTCAACCAAGCAGCCATTGAAGCGATCGTCCGATCCGTAGACGTTCCCTGTCAAGTAGGTGGGGGAATGCGCGATCGCGCTTCTGTTGCTGCTATCCTCAATTTAGGCGTCCGGCGCGTCATTCTCGGCACTGTCGCCGTCGAACAACCGCAATTAGTCGGCGAATTGTGCGCCGAGTTTCCCGGCAGAATTCTGGTGGGAATAGATGCCAGAAATGGTAAAGTTGCGACTAGAGGCTGGCTAGAAACTTCGGAAGTTTTAGCAACAGAATTAGCGCAAAAAATGGCAGAGTTAGGGGCCGCTGAAATTATTTACACCGACATTCACCGCGACGGTACTATGGAAGGGCCGAATTTGGAATCTTTGCGCGAAATTGCTAACGCTATTTCGATTCCCGTGATTGCTTCCGGTGGCGTTAGTTCGATCGCCGATTTGTTAAGTTTACTGGCTTTGGAACCCATTGGTGTCAAAAGTGCGATCGTCGGTAGGGCAATTTATACCGGCGATATCTTGCTAAAAGAAGCAATTCAAGCAGTCGGACAAGGGCGGTGGCAGGATGTACCGCCAGAGGTGGGTTCTTCAAGCTTTGCTTGATAGTTATGTCGAGTTAACTGGCTACCCAATATGTAACAGTTATCAATTTTCCGACTCACAGTCAACAGTCAACTGTCAACAGTCAACAATCAGCGTAGAATCGTCTTTCTTACCATCATCGTACCCATGTTTTTGAACTATACAATTACAGCTTTAAGTTCTGGGATGGCATCCCTAGTTGCTCCCATACCTTTGTTAGCAACAGTGGATGCAGAAAATTCGCCGATCGTCCTCAGCGGAGTTTTGCTCAGTTTAGTAGTGATTTATCTCGCCAGCAAAATCGGCGCGGAAGTGGCTAGAAACTTCGATTTTCCGCCGGTTTTGGGTGAACTTGTAGCAGGGGTAATTGTTGGCGTATCTGCTTTACACCTAATCGTTTTTCCCGAAGCAGGGCTGTCAGCCTCAGACTCAGGGATTATGACAGTTCTGCAATCGATTAATCATCTGTCTCCTGCCGCCCTCACCAGTGTCTTTGAATCGCAGAGTGAAGTCATTTCAGTGCTGGCTGAATTAGGCGTGATTGTTCTGCTGTTTGAAATTGGTTTGGAGTCGGATCTCAGACAACTAAAAGAAGTGGGGGTTCAAGCCGTTGTTGTCGCTTGTGCCGGCGTGGCAGTTCCCTTTGCCGCTGGTACTGCGGGCTTGATGATAATTTTCCACACGGCGGCAATTCCAGCAATTTTTGCGGGGGCTGCTTTGACGGCAACCAGCATCGGAATTACATCTAAAGTGTTGTCTGAACTAGGACGGCTGAAATCTAAAGAAGGTCAAATCATTGTCGGTGCGGCGGTGATTGATGATGTGTTGGGAATTATTGTCCTGGCTGTTGTCGCCAGTTTAGCGAAAACTGGTGAGATTGATGTTGTTAATGTCATCTATTTGATTGTCAGTGCAACTGCGTTTCTGTTGGGTTCTATTCTGTTGGGCGGCATCTTCAACAAAACTTTCACTGCTGTGGTGGAGAAACTCAAAACTCGTGGCAATATAGTCATCCCGGCATTTATCTTTGCTTTCTTCATGGCTTTTCTGGGCAACGCAATTCATCTCGAAGCGATTTTGGGTGCGTTTGCGGCTGGTTTGGTGTTGGATGAAAGCGATGCCCGCAACGAGTTAGATGAACTGGTGAAGCCGATCGCGGATTTCCTGGTTCCCATCTTTTTTGTAAGCGTGGGAGCTCGGGCGGATTTGGGGGTTTTGAACCCAACAGTGCCGGATAATCGGGCTGGTCTTTTGATTGCTGCTTTCTTGATTGTGGTTGCGATTTTGGGCAAGCTGGTGACTGGTTGGGTGGTGTTTGGTCAGCCTGGAATCAATCGATTGGCGATCGGAGTGGGGATGATTCCTCGGGGCGAAGTCGGGTTAGTGTTTGCCGGCATCGGTTCCGCGAGTGGGGTTCTGGATAAACCGTTAGAAGTCTCGATTATTATCATGGTGATTCTGACGACTTTTTTGGCTCCGCCTTTTCTGCGGATTGCCTTTGGGGATACGGTAGAGCCTCCTGCGAGCGGGGAACTTTCTAGCGAGAAAATCGTTTAATTAGCGGATGATATTAAGTCTGTTTTGAGGTGGTTGGGGGCGATCGGCTGGTCTTGCACTTTCCGGCGATCGTCTCCATTGCTACTCATATCAATTCCCGTTGCACCGGAATGATATAACATCCCTCTCAAAACCCACAATGCCGTTCATCAAACCCTCACGAAACCTGTTCGATAAACTATCCCAGCGCGATTTTTAGCTAGCTTCATAGGTGTCTATCATCAGAAACGCTAAGCTGTCGCGCATTTAAATTGTATATTCAGGGCGGGCGGGACGCCCACCCCACAAGACTTTGATTTTTTTTGAGATACAATTTAAAGGCCCAACAGCTTATAGAGGAATGTGATAGCAGTTATTTACCCACGAGTGCTACAGCACCGCTTTGCAAAACAGGAATTTCAATTCGGAACTCTGTTCCTTGATGGAGTTGAGAGAAGCACTCGATGGAGCCACCGTGCTTATCAACTACAATTTGATAGCTGATTGATAGCCCTAATCCAGTTCCTTTACCAGTTGGTTTTGTGGTGAAGAAGGGATTGAACACCTTTTGTCTAACAGTTTCCGTCATCCCCGATCCATTGTCTTGAAATTGAATCACCACGTTTTTAGAATAACCGGGCCCAGTTTCGTTTGTGACTAGCTTAGTCCGAATAGTGATGCGACTGGGATTTTTTTGGATGTCTTTTGGAGAACGCTGATTGTCGTAGTTTTCTAAAGCATCGATCGCATTTGCCAGAATATTCATAAAGACTTGGTTCAACTGTCCGGCATAGCACTCTACCAGCGGTAAGTCGCCGTACTCTTTAACAATTTCAATAGCAGGATGATCGGGTTTTGCCTTCAGTCGATTTTGCAAAATCATCAATGTGCTGTCAATTCCCTCGTGGATATCAACTGGCTTCTTTTCTGCCTCATCCAGCCGCGAGAAGTTTCGTAGCGACAGGACAATTTGACGAATGCGATCGGCTCCTACCTTCATTGAAGTCAGCATTTTGGGCAAATCTTCACTAATGTAGTCCAGATCGAACTCTTCAATTTTTTCCTCAATTTGGGCATTAGTTGGATAGGTTTGCTGGTAAAGCTGAATCAACTTTAGTAAATTTTGCGTGTAGTCGGCAGTATGGCTCAGGTTGCCATAGATAAAGTTGACTGGATTATTAATTTCGTGAGCAACACCAGCAACCAGTTGCCCCAAACCTGACATTTTCTCTGCCTGAATAAGCTGTGCCTGAGTTTGCTGTAAGGTTTTGAGTGCAACCTCAGCTTCCTCTTTTGCTTGCCTTAACGCAGCTTCGGCTTGCGTGCGCTCAGTAATATCCAGTGCCAAAGATGCAACTCCAGCAATCTTTCCAGCATCCCCTACTAAAGGCGTATTGAACCATTCGCAAATAATGGTTTTGCCGTCTCTGGTAATATTTTCGTTGACACTGTAAATTCCTCCAACCTGACTCAACAACTCGTTCATAACTCGATCGACTACCTCTCGGGCAGACGCAGGCACAATTAATTCTGCGGCATGGTGTCCGATCGCCTCTGTAGGCGTGTAACCAAAAATCTGCTCTGCCGCTGGATTCCAAGCAGTGACTTTAAAGTTTAAATCCCATTCCACAACTGCCAGTGCACTTTGGCGGAATAGAAAAGATAGCCGCTGCTCCGACGCTTTGAGTTCCTCTTCTGCCTGTTTCCGTTGAGTAATGTCAATCCCTGTTTTGATGATGTACTCAATTTCACCTCGCTCATCCAGTAAAGCAGTATCTGACCAGGCAATAAGTTTGAGTTGTTGATCTTTGCTCACCCAACTGCCTTCATACTGCTGGGGAAAATTACCAGATTGTAAAGACTCAAAAGCAGTTTTGGCTTGTCTAGCTAAGTCTGAGTTCGGGAACAAGTCCCAAATGTAGCGCCCTTTCACTTCACTAAACGAGTAATGAGTGATTTGTTCGCAAGCTCGGTTAAAGCGAACGATTTGTCCCTGGGGGTCGAGCACAACTACCAGGGCACCTGCAATTTCAAGAATGGCTGAAACGAAATTGCGTTCCACTTCAACTGCTGTAATCAGTTCCTCTAACTGGGTTGCCATATTGTTAAATGCGATCGCCAATGTCCCCAGTTCATTTTGGCTGTCGATGTTGACCCGTGTCTCTAATTGCCCCCCACTGAGTTCAGTAGCTGCCGTGGTTAAGCGCTGTAGCGGCACCACAATTTGCCGAATAAATAGAAAGCCAATGCCAACAGCAACGATCGTCACCACCGCCAATGAGCCTCCCATAACTGAGAGCATTTGGTAAACGGGAGCATAGGCTTCAGCCGTTGGCAGTTCTACAACCACATTCCAATTCACGCTCCGAACTAAGGCACTGGCTCCCAATACTTCTACCTGCTTTAGACCCGGATAAACGTTAAGGCGCTTAGTATCTTCGGATGCTTTCAAGAATTGAAAGAAAGGGCGCTTAGAAATATCTTGAAGTTGAAATGTTTGTGGCTTACTACCCTTTTGAGCAATGACAAAATTACGCTCATCGACTACATAGACATAACCCGTCTTGCCAACCTCCGTTTGGGAAACAACAAACCAGAGAAAGTTGAGATTTAGCTGCGCTAATAGCACCCCATCCACCTCATCTCGCTCATTCCGAATCGGAACCGCCAGAATGGTTTTTGGTTCGTGGGTTTGAGGATTAATTTCTACAGGACTGACATAATCTTCCTGTTGTTTAAAGGCACGAATAAACAGTGGCAAATTGGCTGGATTTTCTAACTTGAGCGGTTGGTAGGGTGAAACTGACGCGACAACTTGTCCCTTCCGGTTCAAAATGGCAACGGCTTCATAAGCATCATTATGACGAGTCAACCCTTCCAACAGGCTCTGCTGCGCCTGAGGTTGAAAGTTTGTGAGTCCTTTGACCCTAGCTAAATAGCTCAGTTTTCGTTTCAAGTCATCTAGATAATTATCAATCTGCCCTGCTGCTGTCTGGCTACGCTCTTCTTGGAGCGATCGCGATTGCTGGATCTGCGCCTGAAAGCTGAGGTAGATCAGCAAGCCACCTGTGGGCAGTAAGCTCAGAAGAACCAAAAATATCAAACCATAGCGGAGCTGATGTGCAATAGAAAAGAAGCGTTGCCAGAGATGTGAAGGGGAGCTTTTGGCAATCGGAAGAGCGCGATCGTTGCGTTGATTTTTCATCGGACTTAGGATCAATATTGGTAAATCAATTAATCGGCGCACTAAGGAGAAACATCGATTTTGCCAGTCGTCACAGCTTCTCGGATGGTGTTGAAAGTGTCCTCTTCCTGAGACGTGAGACTACCACGGAAAGGAGCAAAGTCGTAGATTTTCTCCTTGAGTCCAAACTTGTAAAGTTTTCCTTCCCAGCGACCTTGCTGGGTTAACACTGCCACATTGAGCACCAGATTGGGAATGTCCTGCAGAACGCTAGTTAGGACTTTGCCGGGAGCCTGTTCGTACTGATCCTTGGCCCAACCAATCACAAGGACTCCTGGCTTTTGCGTAACGGCTTTTAGCGCGGCTAATCCTGCCTCATCCGCGTTGATTGTCAAAACATCTACTCCAGAGGCAACCATATCCGTTGCGACTTTAATGGCTTTGTCCGTATCAATCCAACTGTTGAGAAAAGCAGTCGAAACTTGAACAGAGGGATTCGTTGCCTTCACTCCCCGCCTAAACAGGGCTTCTTCTTCTTTGTAAACCGGATAAGGTTGACCCACAATATAGCCAACTTTATTGCTTTTGGTCTTCATGGCAGCCAAAGCACCTGTAAGGTATCCCACCTCACCCGATCGAAAAGCAACAGCCCCCAAATTTGTGTTATTCCCTGGATACGTGGTAAACAGGGCAAATTTCGTTTGCGGAAATTCTTTAGCGACCTTTTCGGCCGCTTTGATATAGCCACCACTGGCTGCAATTACCAGGTCATAGCCTGACTGGGCATATTTGCGAAGGGCAGCTTCACTATCTTCACCGTCAATGCCTGTAAAGTCTACCTGAGCATTAAATTTATCTTTGATTAGGTTTAACCCTTCAAAGCAGGCTTGAGCCCAACTGTTGTTGTCTTTGGAACCTGTGACGACCAACGCCACCCTAAAGCTGCTAGAGGTACTTGCTTCAGGGGAAGAGTTTACGTTCGGAGTCGATCGACTGCAACTGATCGCAAAAATTAGAGCTAGAGCCGCCAGAGTCATTTGTTTCAAGAAAGATTGAATTCGCATAATAGCTTTTCGCAGCAATATTACTTTTTCTACGCGGATAAATTTGTCGAAGGGTATCTCAACAATCTTCACCAATCTTACTCTCGCTCGCATTTAATGAGTCTGATCGAAAGCATCCAGGATACAAGCCCCCGGATTCATCCGTGGAGAAATAAAAAACCTGTATCCGATGAAACTTGCCCCCCCAATTTATCCATGGGGTCAAGGCTTCAATCTCAAATCTCAAATCTCAAATCGATTGACAGATTCAGCGTCACACTCATTTAAGCTCAAAAACAAGTAAGGACACGGCAGTGCCGTGTCCTTACAAATCTAACCTGCAATTAACCCAATTTGTTTGCTACTACTTAACAAACAGCATTTCTTGATAAGTAGGTAGTGGCCACAAATCATCAGCCACTTCACCTTCCAGAGCATCCGCATACTTGCGAACCTCATCCATCAAAGGACGAATTGTTTGCGAAGCATACTGCATATGTTCTTCTGTCGAATCAAAATCGTGCTTGCTCAAAGCAGAACTCAATTTGGTCGCAGTATCCATCATTGACTTAACCAGCACCGCTACTTTTTCGGCAGTTTCCTTTTCCAGTTCAATCCCAATTTCTTTCAACTTAGAAACCGTGCCGGAAATTTCAGCTAAATACCTCACCGCTGCGGGGTAAATAATGGTTTTTGCCATGCTTATTACCAGTTTTGCTTCGACTTCAATTGCCAGCAAATACTGCTCAGCATAAACATCGTAACGGCTTTCCAATTCAACGGGAGTCAGAACACCTGTCTTTTCAAACAAGTCTTCAATGTATCCTTCTTTCAAAACGGGCAAAGCATCTGCCGTAGTCCGCAAGTTAGCTAAACCCCGTTCCTCAACAGCCATTTTGTGCCATTCTTCCGAATAGCCGTTGCCGCCAAATACAACCGCACCGTGCTCGTCCATCACTTCTTTAAGAAGTGTTTGGATGGCAGCATTCAGTTCAGTTCCGTTAGCCAAATCGCTTTCTAATTTGTTAGCAATCCAGTCCAAAGAATCTGCAAGAATTGTATTCATCGCCACCAGCGGCCCGGAAACAGACTGACCGGAACCTACTGCACGGAATTCAAATCGGTTGCCAGTAAAGGCAAAGGGCGAAGTCCGGTTTCTGTCCCCAGCATCCTTCATGAAAGTAGGCAGTGTTTCTACACCTAAGTTCATAATTCCCCGACCTTTAGAGTCCTTAACTTCTCCCCGGCTAATTTGCCCGAAGATATCTTCTAATTGCGAACCCAAATAGACAGAGATAATTGCTGGTGGAGCCTCATTTGCACCCAATCGGTGGTCGTTGCTGGCAGTAGCAACTACGGCGCGCAACAGCGGGCCGTATTTGTGAACTCCGCGAATCACAGCGCCGCAGAAAACTAGAAATTGTATGTTCGAGTGCGGTGTATCGCCGGGGTCTAATAAGTTCCCTTGGGTGGCATTGCCGACCGACCAGTTGACGTGTTTGCCGGAACCGTTAATGCCGGCGAAAGGCTTCTCGTGCAGCAAGCACATAAAACCGTGTTTCTTCGCAGTGTTGCGGAGAATTGTCATGGTTAATTGTTGGTGGTCGCTGGCGACGTTTGCAGCTTCAAAAACTGGTGCAATTTCAAACTGACCGGGAGCTACTTCGTTGTGGCGGGTTTTGGCAGGAATTCCCAGCCGGTACATTTTTTCTTCTACTTCCTGCATGAAGACTTGAACGCGCTCTGGAATCGCTCCAAAATAGTGGTCGTCAAATTGCTGACCTTTCGCAGGAGGTTTGCCGAAAAGGGTGCGACCTGCTAGCAGTAAATCGGGGCGGCTGGTGGTGAAATTGGCATCTACCAGGAAGTATTCTTGTTCGGAGCCGCAACTGGAATTGACCGGAGCAACTTCGGTATTTCCTAATAGCTTTAACACTCGGGTTGCTGCTTTGTTCATTGCGGCAATGGAACGTAAAAGCGGCGTTTTCTTGTCTAAGGCTTCACCTGTCCAGGAGATGAAAACAGTGGGAATGCACAATGTCATGCCGTTGTCTGTTTCCATGACATAAGCAGGGCTGGTGACATCCCAGGCTGTGTATCCGCGAGCTGCGGCGGTGGAACGGATGCCGCCGTTGGGGAATGAGGAGCCATCGGGCTCCCCTTGTACGAGAACTTTGCCTGCAAATTCTGAAATGACGGACCCGTCGCCTTGCACTGAGATGAAACCGTCGTGCTTTTCGGCGGTGCTGTTGGTTAGCGGGTAAAATACGTGGGCGTAGTACAGGGCTCCTTTGGAAATAGCCCAGTCTTTCATTGCGGCTGCAACTACATCAGCGACGGAATCATCTAGTTTTTGGCCGGTTTGAATGGTGTTTTTTACTGATTTGAAAATACTTTTGGGCAGACTTTCTTGCATCTTGCTCAGACTAAAAACGTCTGTTGCCCACATATCTTCTAACCGCTTGGGAGGCCGACAAGGCATCAGTTTGCGGTTGACGATTTGAGAAATTGCTTGAACGCGCGATTCGTTTCCACTCATGGTTATTTTTATTGGGGTTGCAGGACGAGTAGTTGTGAAAAAATAGATGTTAGCAAAAGTTTAACGATTGACAAATATGTTGGATTTACCCAACGTTTTTAGTCAAAGCTAACTTTGGGCAGAATGCCTTTTTTGGCAGGCTCTAAAAGATTGGATGAGCGAGGCCCTATCACTTCGCCCATCGGGCGTGACAATCCAGTGTGAGATGCGGTTGGATTTCGGTTATTAGCAGCAATAAAATAGATGACAAGAGCCTGTACTAATTTGAGTCAACATGATAGATGTCTGCGCTGCACAGATTTAGTAACTAATCTTCACCCTGGTCAGCTCAAAAATTTTGTGCGAATCATTTCCGATGAATTCAGGTCAAAACTACTTATGGTTTTTAACGGTTCGACGATCGATAAATCGCAGTCCAGCAAACAACGCACTCGTTTAGGGGTTTTGGAGAATTATGGAGAGTACACAATCTACACTTGGAGAGTTTAAACAATCATTAACCAAATAAATGTATTCTAGGCTACAGAAGTTTAGTTTTTTTTCCGAAGGGTCGATCGCACCGATCGCACAACCGCAGGATTTCAGTGTATCAGGACGCGGGGCGCTGAAACAGAGGGCGATCGTACATTTACAGGACTTACCCAGCCACACTATATATAGTGTGCCAAGAAACGGCTCTCGCTTTGACGTTGCTGAATTCGGGTATGAATTTTGTAGGAGCAATCCCCCCGTGGTGGTCGCACCACTGACGGGGTAAGCTTTGATTCAGCCACACCACAAAACTTTCTCGGCGCCGTAATGGGGATTTCTATGAATTTAAAATTAAGAGATTTAGAGGAATTTATCAGACAGTTTGAGACGACGTTTATTGATAGTAAATGAGTAAATTTTAAACTTTTATTTAACTCGTTGGTAATCCGAAGACTTCAGAGCATGAGCCAAAAAGCGTTCTGTGTAGTACAAAGCAAGTTGATTGCTCGGTCCATTAAAAACTGCATCAAAGGCGTGTTCAGCCCAAGGAATTTCGAGCAAAATAGCTCGATCGCCCGTGGCTCGCAATCGTTCGTAGAGCGATCGACCAAACTTAGCCTGAACTATATGGTCGCGACCTGCATAAACCAGTAGAGAAAGGGGAAGATTGGGTTTAATATAATTTATGGGAGAAGCCCGCCGGTAAAGCTCATTGAGTTCGTCTGGGGTTCCTCCCAAAAAGGCACGCAAGACGGCTCGAACATTTATGGCATCAGGAAAAGGTGGGTCATTGTATCCCCGGATCAGGTCATTTGGCCCGTAATAGTTCACCACTGCTCGAACTGGAAGCACACTAGAATTATAAGCAGTTAGCATTGCTAAATGGGCACCAGCAGACCTTCCCATCAGAGCAATTCGATCGAGATCGATTTCCCAATCAGCAGCATGAGTTTTGATATAGGAAAGAGCGGCTTGTACGTCCTCAAGCTGAGCAGGAAATCGATACTTGGGAGCGTGGCGGTAATCAATTGCAACCACACAATAGCCTTGGGCGGCCATGTAGCGGCTGAATTCCTCATTGGCATCGGGATTGCCTCTTTGCCAAGCTCCCCCGTAGAGGGTGATAATCGCCGGATATTTGCCAATTTGCATCGGCCGATAAAGGTTTAGTTGCAGTGAAACTCCGTCAGGGTTGGCAAATCCAATAGCCCGATCGATCCTAACGTCTCTAATCGGAATTCCTCGGAACGCATCTGCGAGGATAAACGGTTGAGGGCGTAGCTGGGCGCGATCGGCTTGAGGAATGGCTGCTAAATAGTTTTCCCCTAGAACTGCTTGCATTTGGGTAGCTACCGCTGCATTGGCTGCGGGGAACTGAATCAGGGGTAGGAGGCCCAGGATGAGGGCGAACAGGTTACAAATTAACAAAATAATGTAGACTTTGCCTTGATGCCGTCTGAGGAGGTTCAGCAGAAGAGCGATCGTATTGATACCGACCAACCAAGGACTGATTTCTGGTGCTCCCACCGCCAAAGGGTACAGGAACATCGTGGGTGCTGGTACGATGACCCAGAAACTGAGAAATAGTGCGATCGCACTCAAGAACCAAGGGATAAATCGCGAGACTAAGAACGCGGCTAATAAGGCTAACTTTTTGCGGTTCTTCTTGTGGATCATCGGATTGTCTCAGCCTAATTTTTTCTCAGCTTAAACTAATATGGCAGTTCCTAGATTGATAAGAAAACCGCAGATTAAGGCAGATTAACACAGATTAACGCAGATAATTTCAATATCTGCCGGAGAATGGCAATCACTTGTAGAACAAAGCACTGCTTTGAGCAGCGTCCGAAAATTTGATGAAAAAGACTTTTGCAAGAGGTCTAGTAATCACCTCATTGTGCGAGCAACAATTCTTGCGAATGGATTTTACCTCGCTGATAATTAACTCTGCGTCACAAGCATTTTACGAGGTTAATAAAAATATTTTTAGCTGTTAAACTCTACAAAAAAAACATTTTATAGAATTAAAACTTCTATTTTTTAACTGCACGAGATGCAACCATATTCCAATTTACCTGAGAAATACCGTACATAATAAAATTATCCAAAAGTCCGTAAGCATCCCCGCAATTGTAGCTTTTAGCCTCAACACATTTCTTGTCCGCCCTTTGATTCACAGCCACAAAAACATCAACTCCATCCGGCAACACACGCGCATACATCTTCAAATTAGCAAAATCATCAAGGATGCGACCTCGATCGTCCAGCGGGGGCAATTTCCACTCTTTCGGATTATTATTTCCCCCTAGCTGGATTGCCCAAGCATGAGTGCCGTCAAGCGCTCCGTTGTGGGCAGTATATCGATTCCAAACCTGGTTTCGCTTTTCTCCGATGCGCGGGTTATTCTCATAACCGCCCACCCAATGTTCTGACATGAATTTGAGAAAAACTTCAGCTTCCGCAGCCAGCGAACCAGTACCAGGACTCAAATCAGTGTTTCTGCTGCTAAACGGAACTTGGCTTAAATTCCAAGACCAATTTATTCTACCCGGCTTCGGGTTTAGCCAAGTAGCAAAATCGCAGAAGCTACCCTTCCAGATGCAGTGCGGTCGCTTCAAATCCCATCCTTGACCATAGTAATTTTTCCCGTTCCAATGCCGTTTTTTAGGTTCGCGCTCGCCAATATTTTCTACTTCTTGGCTCATGAAAATTCCCCGGTCAGCCGCAGTAGAAATTCCTAATTCGGTTTTGAAGAAAACCTCTAAAGCAGAACCTTGATGAGTTGCTGGTTTACCCATTTTAGCAGCATAGCTGCCGGAAGCTACAAGCTGCTGCAAAATAATCGTAGGAAATGCGGGACTGGTATTGGAATAATGATATTGACCGAGAGGATACTGAAGGCATCGCCCAGCCAAAACCATCATAGATTCTTCTAAGGTAGGACTCGGCAAAAAATAGCCGGCGCTAGGAGAAATGCCGAGTTGATTTTTAGCTGAAATGACAGATTTACTACCCCACTCATTGACAAGTAGCTGTTCTTGTGATTGGAAATCTGCTGGGGTTTTCAGATTGCGAAGCACTGGCAAATTTGCAATCATATCTTGACCGTATCTGGGCGCGCTCCGCTGAAGTCCCGATCGGTGCGACAAAAAATGTCCGAGGGTGACGTTTTGCCACTGTTTGTCGGCAAATCCTGAGTTAAGATTGGCGCAACTACTATCTTTAACTGCAACGGGAAATTTTACTTTCCCCGAAAATACGGCGTGCAATTTTTCAGGGATAATCGCTACTGGATATTGCTTGTTCAAACCTGGAATTAGCGGCGGATAATGCTGGGGGTCGAACAATTTCATCCCTTCAATTTGGTCGTCAGTCAGTTCTAAACCGGCCCGATCGCGCGCCGTCTGTTTAAGCACCCAGCGCACCATTGCAAAGGTAACAGGCTTGCTGATACTGCCCATGCGCATGGGGGTATCTGCCGCGACAGGGGGAGCCAGAGTCGCCTGCATATCGTCGCCACAAGCCGGATTCCAGTTATTAGTAGGTCTGCCTTTCATGCGGCCTAAACCCCACACACCGACCGGTTTACCTTTAACAGAAACACCGAGTACGGCCGCACCGACGCAGCGGTGGCGCATGAATTCTGTCAACGATTGCAAAATCGGCTGGAGTTGCGCGTCACCGCTACCGCTAATGGGGATGTTTTCTTGCGCTAAAGCTGTGTTGTTGTTGTACTCGGAAAGCTTTCCCAACCCTCCTAAGAGGATAGCTGAAATCAAAGTCAAACTTGTGTAAAAAAGTCTGTTGATTTTTTGGCGACAATTCGCACTTCTCATGATAAAGAACTCCAGATTTAAAAAAGTAGGGCGGTGCTATGCTACCCGCCCTTTGACATTGATAATTAAGGCTATTGAGGGATAGGAGGCGCCGATAAGAATACTTGATTTGGGTTGACATTAGTTAAGTTTGTGCTTTGTACAACGCCAATCAAATTATCCTGGTAGAAGATACCAGTATCTTGAACATTGTTGCCGTTCCAATCGCCGATTTTAAGGGAATAGCCGTCCGCTAAATTACCTTTAATTTGGATTTTATCTTGACCTAATGTAAAATCCGTAATTGTAGCATGGCCAGTTCCCAGGTAGTAAACGTTATTAACGTTGCCAAGTACAAATGTGTCTGCTCCCGCGCCGCCGGCGAGAGAATCGGATTCGCTACCTGCGCCGATACCGTTACCAGCACCAGAAAAATTAGCACCGTCAAGGTAATCGCTGCCGTCGCCGCCGATGAGATAATCTTTGCCGCTTCCTCCGAATAGATAATCGTTGTGAAGCCCTCCCGATAGGGTATCTTTACCGCTGCCTCCGTATAGGAAATCTTCGCCAGCTTCGCCGTATAATTTATCGTTGCCGGCGTCGCCATTTAAATTGTCGCTGCCGAAGCCGCCGTAGAGGAGGTCATCTCCGCCGCGGCCGAACAATTTATCGTTGCCTTGATAGCCGTAGATTGTATCATTTGCAATCTGAATTTGACCTTGACCGTCGATCGTCCAATCGTCTCCAACTAAGGACTGGTGGAATTGACCGTTGCCGTTGACAGTGTTGTTGTCGTCGAATTGAGTACCGTTGATAACTGATGACATTTCTGTTGCTCCTTCTTGTTGTGGACTTGGTGCAATAGCAATTGCGACCAAAGCAATTTGTTCTATGTAAACCAGTTTGTTCTCAAATCGAGTGAGCGACAATGGGAATAAAATCAGGTAATTTAAAAGCCAAAAAAATGGTGTTTGGTAATGATATATCCGAAAAAATCAGGTACTCAAAATATTCAAGTTGGAAAAAGTCAGGTTGGCGATCGTAATTTTTAGGTCACTCCTGGACGCACTCTCACCAAAGAAACCGGGTTTTTTACCGAATCTGCGGGTCACAACCTGCGTATTTTCGTAAAAAAACCCGGTTTCTCAACCGCCAAGCGCAACTACAAACCAATTTTAATATCCTAGTTGTGTCAGTCCTGATACGTTATTGAGAGTAGCTAAAATTTGACCGGTTGCTGTCAAGCGGATTAAGGTGTCGCTGTTGGCTTGAGTAATTGACAGTTGAGAGAAAGTCAAACCTCTAGTAAGGGCGATCGCATCTTTTCCGGGTTCAAAATCTCGAATGATATCCATCCCTGAATCGGCCCCAAGCAGAAAAAGATCGTTCCCACTTCCTCCAATTAAAAAATCATCTCCCAAATCGCCGCTTAAAAAGTCGTCTCCCGCTCCCCCAAATATGGTATCATTGTCTTTTCCTCCCCAAATCGTATCATTTCCTTCACAGCCATCAAGTAAATCGTTATTTTCATCACCCAGCAAGTAATCGTTGCCACCGCCACCACAGGCAGTATCGTCACCTACATTTCCCAACAGAGTATCGTTTCCTTCACCGCCTAAAATTAAATCTCTATCCTTACCTCCCAATAAGAAATCGTTTCCTTTGCCCCCATCCAAGAAATCGGAGTCTTCGTTGCCGTGAATAAAGTCGTTATCTTCTCCGCCATTTAGCGAATCTTCTCCTCGATTGCCACATAATGTATCTCTTCCTTCATTACCAAGAATAATGTCTTGATTGTTGCCACCCAAAAGCAAGTCATCTTCCGTTCCACCAGAGATAAAGTCGTTGCCTTCGTTACCGTTTAAAAAGTCATTTCCTTCGCCGCCAAACAGGTTATCGTTACCTTCTTTTGCCTGGAAATAGTCCTCGCTGCTGCTGCCGTCGAATGTCTCATTGCTAGCAGTACCTGTGAGGGGTAGATCGATCGTACTATTCACAACTACCTTTTCTACAGGATGGGGTTGGTTGAGATTTGGGAGGGATAGAGAGTTACAAGGGCAATCTTCTGTCGGAATTTCTGTCGGTGTCGGAGTTGGCGTTGGTGTCGGAATTTCTGTCGGAATTTCTGTCGGAGTTGGTGTTGGTGTCGGAATCGGTGTCGGAATCGGTGTCGGAGTTGGCGTTGGCGTTTCTGTCGGAATCGGTGTCGGAGTTGGCGTTGGCGTTTCTGTCGGAATCGGTGTCGGAGTTGGCGTTGGGGTTGGTGTTGGCGTTTCTGTCGGAATTTCTGCCGGAGTTGGCGTTGGTGTCGCTGTTGGAATTGGTGTCGGAGTTGGCGTTGGCGTTGGTGTTTCTGTCGGAATTGGTGTCGGATTTGGTGTTGGTGTCGGAATTTCTGTCGGAATTGGTGTCGGATTTGGTGTTGGTGTTGGCGTTTCTGTCGGAATCGGTGTCGGATTTGGTGTTGGCGTTTCTGGCGGAATTGGTGTCGGATTTGGCGTTGGTGTCGGTGTTGGAATTGGTGTCGGAGTTGGCGTTGGCGTTGGTGTTTCTGTCGGAATTGGTGTCGGATTTGGTGTTGGCGTTTCTGTCGGAATTTCTGTCGGAGTTGGCGTTGGTGTTGGTGTTTCTGTCGGAGTTGGTGTCGGTGTAGGCGTTTCTGTCGGAGTTGGTGTTGGTGTTGGTGTCGGAGTTGGAGTGGGATTAGAGTCATCACTATCATCATTGACAATGATGCCCGTACTTTGGTTGGCGGCGGGATCGATGGTGGCGTTGGTGGCGTTGTTGAGGGTAACGCTGAAAGTTTCATTCGCCTCGAATTTGTTGTCGCCGTTAACAATTACAGCGATCGTTTTTGTTAGCGATTCTCCCGAATTAAAGATGAGATTACCGTCATTATCTTCGTAGTCGAGATCGCCCGTAGTAGCAGTACCGTCATCTGTCTTGTAGTTAACAGTAATGGGCAAACCAGAAGCATTGGAGAGGCTAACGGTGTAGTTGTAGGCAGTTGTGCCTGTATTGCCTTCAGCTTGGTTAATCGTGGCGGGGGCGATGCTGACAGTTGGAGGGTTATCGTTATCTGCAATTGTCAAAACTGCATTGTTGTATCGATCGCCAACTGTAGCATTTCCCGTTGGATTAGTTAGAGATAAATTAACCGTTTCGTCAGCTTCGTCGATCGCGTCATCGGCGATCGGAATAGTAACAATTTTTGGTGTCGTATCGCCGGCGGCAAAGTTAATTGCGATCGGCGTATTGGTGTAGTCAGCAGCAACAGCAGTACCATCAGTCAGCGTCAGCGTTGCCCCAACTGCACCTTTATTACCACCGATGCGATTGACGGTAATTGCAGTACCTACAACTGTGCCGTTTTCATTCACAGTGTAAGCGGGGTTGCTAAATTCCAGTAAGCCCGAGGAAGGTTGAGAAAATTCCGAAGTATCGTTAGTTGTTAAGTTAGTAGCAGTAGTGACGATCGCCCCTGTTGCAGTTAAAGGCGGCGATGTAAAATTAGCATTGCCAGCAGCATCAGTCGTGACATTAACAAAGTTGAGATAAGTTTGTCCTTCGCCGTTACCGCTGGGATCTAAGGCAATATTGTCAAAAAATTCGACGCGGAAAGTAGTATTGGGAATGCTGTTGAGAGTGCCGCTAATAGTAATGTTGCCGTTGCTAGCAGTTGCCGAGGTTAACACCGGGAAATTTTGCAAGCCGTTGCCACCTGTATCCCCGTCTCCCAAGTCGTTTGGAGTAACGCCGTCGCTAGTTAGAACATCGGCATCGTTATCGAGATCGATGCCTAAACCATTATTAGAAAAGATAGAATTGCCTAAAATTGCCAAACCGTTGCCACCAGTCACTTGAATGCCGCTGCTACCGCTAAATGCGATCGTGTTGCCTTCCCCTGCTGCGGTGCCGCCGATGCGGTTATTCACACCAGCATCTTGAGCTATGACGTTGCTGTACAAAGTATTGGGTAAAGGAGTGCTGCCGTCAGCTTGCGTGCCGAGATAGTTGCCGATAACGCGGTTGCCAGTTGTCTCGTTGCCAAGGAATAAGACGCCCATTTGATTGCCGGAAATGACATTGCGTTCTTGCGGTGTCGTGCCACCGATGATGTTACTTTCGCCAACAGCGATAACGACGCCGATCGGATTTCCCAAAGCGGCAGTACCGCTGATATTTGTGCCGATATAGTTGCCGACAACTCGGTTTGTCGCAGGTACACCGCCTGAAGGTTCGCCTAAAACTGCGGGCCCAAATGCAAAAAAAATACCCGCAGTCTGACTGCCAGAAATGATATTGCGTTCTTGAGGCGTCGTTCCGCCGATAATATTGTTAGAAGCGCTGCCAATAGAGATGCCATAGGTACTGTTTCCTAGCGCTACAGTACCAGTAACATCAGTGCCGATGAGGTTGCCGACAACTCGATTTTGATTGGCAGTTGGGCCGTTAATCGAAATTCCGCTACCGATGCCCACATTGCCAGAAATCAGGTTGTCCTGAATCAAGTTTTCAGGCGCATTGCGGATGCTGATGCCAGCGTTGTTGCCGATCGCAACAGTACCAGTAACATCAGTGCCGATACGGTTGCCGATTACTTGGTTGTTGCGCGCAGCGATGCCGGAAATCTCGATGCCAAGCCCGACACCAATAGTGTTGTTGCCAGAGATTAAGTTGTTCTCGATCCGATTATCTGGAACGCCATCAATCCAGATCCCCCTGCGGTTGCCCCGATCGACCGTACCCGCAAGATCCGTGCCGATGTGGTTGCTGACGATCTCGTTGCTGCCATTGCTTTGCAAGCGGATGGCTGCCAACTCAAATTTGTTGATGGCTAAACCTCGCACGATACTGTTTCCAGCAGTGATATCAAGTCCGACAATCGAAGTTCCGGGGCCGCTGATTTCCACCAGGGGCAAACCGTGATAGCCCGCGCCGCCTTGACTCCAACCATCGACGATCACGGGATCGGAGATCGGCGGCAGTGCGGATAGAGGCTGAATTAATTGCTGAGAACCGATCGCCCCGATATTAAACGCGATCGTGTCGCGATCGGCCGCAGTACCGACAGTACCGTTAATCTGTGCTTGTTCTGCCACTGTCAAAGCAGGAAGATTCAGAGTGCCATTCGCAATCAGAATTGCCTCTCTGAGGGTGAGGACGGCATTCCTGATATTGGAGTCATCTGTGCTATTAACGGTAATGGTAGCAGCCATAATTTTTCTCCTTATACCCTGGTGTTGGCGAGGTTGGGCTATTGTTGGTTAGGCGATCGATAATTGCGATCGGGCTCGGCAATCAACTTGCTTTTAAACCAGTTTATTTTCTAAGAACAAAAGCGACCAGGGGAGTAAAATCAGGTGTTTCAACAAGGATTGACAGTAAAAACTCAGGTTAAATGAGTTAAAATAGGGAAAAGTCAGGGTAACTTTCCAGTGCAGGAACAACTGCTCTCTTGCAAGCATCTGCATACTTACGTATATGGGTACTTACCCGTCAATCCCATGAACTCAGAATTAGAATTCTCTTGGAGCAAAACCAAAGAATCTGCCGATCGCATTTTTGCTCAAAACACCGGCAAACATCTCAGCGACCTCGAAATGAAAGTCCTTCAAGGTTCCTGGGAAGGCAAAAGTTACGATGAAATCGCCAAAACTTACGGCTACAGTGCTGAATACCTCAACAAAGATGTCGGCAATAAATTGTGGCACAAGCTTTCGGAAGCCTTAGCCGAAAAAATTACGAAGAAAAATTTTAAAGAAGCTCTGAGGAGATTTGCATCGCAAGAATCCACTCAATATACTAACACAAACCTGCTCTTACAACCACTGACTGCGGCAAATTTGCAGTTTCCCGAAGGATCGGTATCATTAGATTCTCCTTTTTATGTTGAGCGTTGCAACATTGAATCTTTGTGCGGCGAGACAGTTGTAAAACCCGGTTCGCTGATTCGGATTAAAGCACCGGAGATGATGGGCAAAACTTCACTGATGAACCGAATTTTAGCTGGCGCTGTTCGGGAAAACTATCACGCAGTTTATCTCGACTTGAGCGCCGCAGACCGAGGAATCTTAACAAACCTTGATAAGTTTCTGCGCTGGTTGTGTTTGATGGTAAGCCGACAGTTAAAGTTAGAAAACAAGTTAAACGAGTATTGGGATACAGATATTTTAGGCAGCAACGATAACTGTACGGTTTACTTTGAAGAGTATTTGCTGGCAGAAATAGAAACTCCTCTGGTGTTGGGATTGGATGAAGTCGATCGCATATTTCCCTACACCGAAGTAGTTGAAGATTTTCTGGGGATGCTGCGAAGCTGGCACGAAAAAGCCAAGATTTCGGATATCTGGAAAAAACTGCGGTTGGTAATGGCGCATTCTACCGAAGTTTATATTCCTTTGGACATGAACCAATCTCCGTTTAATGCGGGCGTGCCAGTTGAGTTGCTGGAGTTTGAGAGCCAGCAAATTCACGATTTAGCTCGGCTGCACGGCTTGGAATGGGAGCAGGGGCAGTTGGGAGAGTTAATAAGTGCGATCGGCGGACATCCTTATTTAGTAAGATTGGCAATGTATGAGATTAGTTGTGGCAAAATCTCATTAACTCAGCTATTAGAAAATGCGGCATCAGAATCGGGAATTTACAGCAGTCATTTGCGAAAGTATTTGGAAATTTTGCAACACAATACCGAATTAGCTTTGGCTTTGAAAAAAGTTGTCAATTCTGCCGAAGCAGTTGAATTAGATTCAATGCAAATTTACAAATTGCACAGCATGGGAATTGTGCGGCGGCAAAACAATTATGTCATGCCGCGTTGCAATTTGTACCGCGAATATTTCTGCCGCGTTTTAGCTTAAAAAGCGGAGATGAAAACCTGATTGGGGTTGACATTGGTAATATTTTGGTCTTGCACAACACCAATCAAATCACCCCTGTAGAAAACTCCAGTGTCTTGGGCATTGCTACCTTCCCAGTTGCCAAGTCCAAGCGAATAACCGTCTGTTAGAATGCCTTGAATTTGGATTTTATCGCTTTGAGTTAAGCTAAAGTCCGTAATTGTAGTGTAGCCATTTCCGAGGTAGTAAACGCTATTTGCGTCACCCAACGCGAACCTGTCGTTTCCAATGCCACCTGTGAGGATGTCGAATTCATTTTCGCCAAAGCCGAAACCAGTAAGTTGATCGTTACCGCTTCCGCCTAAGAGAATGTCGTTGCCCGTACCGCCAAGTAAAGCATCGTCTAAATTACCACCAATCAGCCGATCGTTACCAGGGCCGCCAACTAGATAGTCGTAGCCAACGCCGCCATATAAAGTGTCATTACCAGCCCCACCATCGAGAACGTCGTTGTTAGACCCACCATCTAGATAGTCATTTCCACCAAGACCCAACAATATATCGCTTCCTGTATCACCATAGATTGTGTCAGCTCCCAGCGTTAATACAGGGCCATTGGGGCCTTGCATCCATTCAGGATCTTTACCAACTAACTTGGGTCGGAATTGACCGTTATTGAAGGTATCGTCGTCATTGAAAGGGGTTCCATTAATAATTGCCATTTCGGTTGCTCCTTGTTCTTCAAAATTAGGGCGTAGAGATTGAGCGAAACCCACGTAGATGAATTTTGTTTGTGTAGGCAAGGGTGCAAGTTCGATGACGGGCGTCGCCACATTCGACTTGCACCCAGACGACCGGTTTCCAATCGCAGGCAACCGGGGCTTTTTCCCTTAATTTGACACGCCAAGAATGGGCGGATCGAAGCGGAGGGTGTGCAGCGCCCTACAGATAAAATTACACAAAAGAGAGGGTTAAATCCGCAGCCATTGTGTCTGAAACTACGGCAATCATGTCACCTTGATAAAATATTCTCGTGTCATCGATTGACTGATTTCCATAACCGTAGTTGCCAGACTTAAATTCGTAGTCTTGCTTTTTACCCAGCATTAAGATTGCATCCCCATCAGATTTCTTAAAGTCCAGAATAATCGCATAAGCAGTCTCGCCCTGGCCATCGAAGTAAGGAAGCTTAGGGTCTGGACCCCCGTTCATAACTAGCGAGAATGTATCGGCTCCCGAACCACCAATTAAGGTATCGATTTCATAATAATCGTGTCCGTCATCATTGGCGTGACCGATGAGAATATCATTGCCACTATTGCCTTCCAACCAGTCGGAACCGCGGCCGCCATAAAGCTGATCTTTACCACTACCGCCAAACAGGAAGTCGTCACCGTCAAGACCTTTCAGTGTATCTGCACCGCGACCACCAAAGATTGCATCACTAACCTGATTGTCATCATTCCCGATTAGGTAGTCATCTCCTGGTGTTCCCGTTATGTTGTCATTGGGTAAGCCACTGATTTTATCGATGCGGCCGAATAAGCTGTTAGTAGAGTTGCTATCTGCGGCGATTACTTCACGTATTTCTACCACTCGATTACCATCGTCTTCTGTCCGGGGAACATCGGTGAAGTCTTCAATAAAAGGGGATTTATTGGGATTCGGATCGCCATCGGGGTCTGTCCGGGGAACATCGGTCAAGTCTTCAATCAAACCGAATTTATTAGGCTTAGGATTCGGATTATCTGAATCAGGGTCTTCAGTCCGGGGAACGTCGGTCAAGTCTTCAATTAAACCGAATCTCAGGGTAGAAATGTTAGCGTCGGCTATCGTTCTAAGTTCTGTCATGGTATTAATCCTATTTATGAGTGTATTCTGAGTTTGTCAAAGCGCTAAGTGTTTGTATTTGTTTGCTGCACCTTTCGCTTTCTGTTATCAGTTTCTTCGTAAAACTCTTGAACTGCAATGGTGATAAAATCAGGTATTATAGGAACTGACAAAGAGCTTCGCACTCGGAATTTATCGGAAAAAATCAGGTGCAGCCTGACAAAGCATCCTCAAAATCAGCAAAAATCAGGTTTTTTGGTAAATCTCTACATAGTCAGGTTTGCAATCGTACAATCAAATCTAGATTTTGGTGCAGGCAATGATGAAAGAATCTCCAGTAAGTTATGAATATCAGATTGGCGGGAGTCTCCCCGCAGATGCGACGAGTTACGTGACGCGCCAAGCAGACTGGGACTTTTACGAAAGTTTGAAAGCGGGTGAGTTTTGTTACGTTTTGAATTCGCGGCAAATGGGCAAATCTAGTTTGCGGGTGCGGGCAATGCAAAAATTGCAAGCTGAAGGTACTGTTTGCGCTTTTATCGATTTAACTGGGATTGGCAAGGAAGATGTAACTCCCGAAAAGTGGTATGCTGGCATTGTTAATTCTTTGGTCAGTAGCTGTCAGCTAGGTAATAAAATTAATTGGCGGAATTGGTGGCGCGAACGCCGGGATTTGTTATCGCCAGTCCAGCGGTTTAGCTTGTTTATTGAAGAAGTTATTTTAGTTGAAATAGAAACCAGTATTGTTATTTTTATTGACGAGATAGATAGAGTGTTGAGCATGAACTTTTCTACCGATGAGTTTTTTGCTCTGATTCGCTGGTTTTACAATCAAAGAGTTGACAAGCCTCTATACCGACGTTTGACTTTTGCGCTGCTGGGGGTGGCGACACCTTCGGATTTGATAGCGGATAAAACTCAAACTCCTTTTAATATTGGTAAGGCGATAAATTTAGGCGGTTTTCAGATTGATGAAGTGCAGCCTTTAATTGATGGTTGGCAGGGGCAAGTTGGCAATCCTGAAAGTGCGATCGCAGATATTTTGGATTGGACGGGGGGACAACCTTTTTTGACGCAAAAGCTGTGCAAGTTGGTGCAGGAAAAGGAGTTGAAGAAAGTTAACCGCAGAGGCGCAGAGGGCGCTGAGAAAGACAGGCAGGATGCCTGTTCCACCCCCACAGACAGGCAGGATGCCTGTTCCACCCCCACAGACGGGCAGGATGCCTGTTCCACAGAAGAGGAGGGAGTTGAGGGGTTGGTGAAGTTGCAGATTGTGGAGAATTGGGAGTCTCAGGATGAGCCTGAACATTTGAAAACTATTCGCGATCGGCTTTTGAGAAATCAGCAAAAAGCGGGGCAGTTATTGGGGCTTTACCAGCAAATCTTGCAATCCGCGAACCCCCCCCAACCCCCCCTTGCTAAGGGGGGGCTAAATAGTGATTTATCTCTGAGTAGTTCGGGGCTAAATGCTGCTGCTTCACCCCTGGGAGAGCAAGAAATAGCCACTCTTGCTCCCCCCTTTAGCAAGGGTGGGCTGGGGGGGGTGATTGCTGATGGCAGTCCCGAACAAACGGAATTGCGACTGTCAGGTTTAGTGGTGCAACAGCAGGGAAAATTAAAAGTTTACAATCGAATTTATGCCAAAGTTTTCAATCTTGAATGGGTGGAAAAACAGTTAGGAAAGCTGCGACCTTATTCGGAAAGCTTTAATGCTTGGAATGCTGCCAATTTTGAGGATAATTCGCGGCTGCTGCGGGGTCAGGCGCTGCAAGAAGCTTTGGAATGGGCAAAATATCAAAGTTTAAGCCATTTGGATTACCGGTTTTTAGCGGCGGCTCAGGATTTGGAAAAGCGAGAAGTTGAATTGGCTTTGGCACTGCAAGCTGAGGAAAGTCAAATATTGGCACAAGCTAATGAAACTTTAAATCTGGCTCAGCATCAAGCTAAAACAGAGTTAACGTTAGCTAAAAAACAAGCTAGAAAAATAATTGCGATCGGCTCGACAATTTTAGCGACATCTTTAGCAGCAGCGATCGCCGTACAATTACAAGTAATTAAAGCCGATCGAGAACTCGCAGAAACAAAAATAGTCCTCGAAAGTTTGTCGTCAAAGACAACTTTAGCCTCAAACCCTTTTCCAGCACTGATCGAAGCACTGCTTGCAGCACATAAACTTAAAAAATTAGAGGCATTCAGTCCGGCAAAATCCGAAACTAAGATGCAAGTATCGATCGCCCTCCAACAAGCACTTTACAGCATCCGAGAGCGCGATCGGCTTGCAGGCCACCAAGCTAGCGTCAAAAATGTCGTTTTCTCCCCCGATGGCAAAATCCTCGCATCCGCTAGCGAAGACGATACCGTCAAACTCTGGAACCCAGACGGCATCTTGCTCAGAACCCTCACCGGACACCGCGACAACATTTGGAGTGTCAGTTTCTCACCTGACGGCAAGACGATCGCATCTGCTAGCGAGGATGCTACGATCAAAATCTGGAACCCCGCCAATGGCACAGAAATCAGAACCCTTACAGGACATAGAGGCTGGGTGAGAGGTCTCAGTTTTGCTCCCGATGGGTTGACGATCGCATCTTCGGGTTCCGACGGCACTGTCAAACTCTGGAATCCGGCCGACGGTACTTTGCTCACAACCTTTACCGGACATAGGGGCTGGGCAACAAACGTCACTTTTTCGCCCGACGGGAGGGCGATCGCATCTTCGGGTAGCGATCGCACTGTCAAACTCTGGAATCCAGCAGACGGAACCGAAATCGCAACGCTCAAAGGCCATACCAACGCTGTCAGAAGTGTCAGTTTCTCCGACGACGGCAAAATTCTAGCATCCGCTGGCGAAGACGGCTTAGTCAAGCTGTGGGATGTCGAAAACCTGACTCTCCTCAAAACCCTGCAAGCCGACAGCAGGGAAGTCTGGAGCGTCAAATTCAGTCCCAGAGGCAGCCTCCGCCAAACTCTGGCTACCGCTAGCGAAGACGGCACCGTCAAATTGTGGAATTTATCGCAGTTAGGAAACATCGAGCCGCAAACGCTCAAAGGACACAGTGGCAGGGTTTCGAGCCTCTGTTTCAGTCCCGACGGCCGCACTTTGGCAACCGCAGGTACCGATCGCACGGTACGACTCTGGAATCTCACCGGCATCGAACCGAAAGTTCTGGAAAGTCACCGCCGTCAGGTTTTCAGTGCGAGTTTCTCGCCCGACGGCAAAACTGTTGCCTCCGGTAGTGGCGATCGCACTGTTAAATTGTGGAATGCACAAAACGGCAGCGAAATCAAAACTTTTCTAGGACATCGAGGTGCCGTCACCAGCGTCAGTTTCGCCCCTGACGGCAAAATTTTAGCATCGGCGTCGGGCGATCGAACTATTAAATTGTGGAACCTAGAAACGGGCACCGAAATTAAAACTCTTTCAGGACATAAAAGCGGAATTGACAGCGTTGTTTTCAGTCCCGACGGTAAAATCTTAGCCTCAGCAGGAGTTGATAAAACTGTTAAATTGTGGCATCTCGAAAGCGGTACCCAAATCAAAACCTTCAAAGGACATTTAGAAAGAGTTAGAAGTGTCACATTCAGTCCCGACGGCAAAACTTTAGCATCAGCAGGGAACGATCGCGCAATATATTTCTGGGACTTAAACAATTTAGAATCTACCCCGAGAAGGATTCTGAGAGCGCATAACAGCCGAATTACCAGCGTCCGTTTCAGTCCCGACGGCAAAATCTTAGCATCCGCCTGCGATGACAGCACAATTAAATTGTGGAATGCAGAAACAGGCACCGAACTCAAAACCATCAAAGGACACGGAACTTGGGTAAAAAGCATTAGTTTCAGTCCCGACGGCAAAACGATCGCATCGGCAAGTTTCGATCGCACAATTAAACTGTGGAATGTAGCAGACGGCAAAACGGGATCGGAGGCGCTGCCCCTACAAACTTTTGAGGGACATAGCGATCGAGTTAATGACGTTAACATCAGTCCCGACGGCAAAACTCTTGTTTCGGCCAGCGATGATTCTACTTTAAGAATCTGGAATTTGGAACTCGATCTAGATAGTTTAATGAAACTGAGTTGCAAATGGCTGAGTAATTATATTGCTAATCATCCCGAAGAAAAGGCGATCGCCGAAATCTGCAATCCTTAAAAAACAGGATTTAGACAACTGGCACTTTAAACAAAGGTATGTTGTTGCGCTTCAGCGCTCTTTCATATCCTAAGAGCGCTGAAGCGCAATAACATACCTAAAAGTCTTGTGACAGTTGCGTAAGTCTTGAGATTAAAGATTTGGCAACCACTAATGAACTAAGGGTTTGGTTCAGGGACCTACAGTTGCCTTCTTTTTTTACGGGTATAAACAAGCGCCAAACATAGAGCTAGGTATTTGAGTTTGTTTTGTAGGTAACCTGACAGTAATTCTTGCTTAGGGAGACATTTTGATAGTCAAAGAAGCTGTTTTTTTTAGATAATAAACCTTACTTGGTTTTGGCTTTCACGGCCCTAGATTCCACTGTGAATCCTGGAATATCTTGCAGTTCGGTTTCGCTCAAACTGTACTGTTCGCAAACCAAACTCAAACGAGTTCCGGTACTGTTAACAGCGTTGACAGAGTGAGTCAAATCTCCTTGAAAATAGATCAGCGAGTTCGCTTGCGGCTTAATCTGCCCGACTTGCTGTTTGTTGCGCCGCAGTATCAACTCTCCCCCTTGCAAGTTCGGCGGTACTTGTACGTATAAAACGCTGACGGCTGCGGGAGGTTCAACTGTTTTGCAGTACGATCGCAAAGATCGATCGATATGCGGATCGACGCGGGAACCTTCACCCAGCAACAAAGGGTTGAGGTAAAAAGCATTGCATTCAGGCTGTAATGCTTGGTCTAGATAGGGTTTGAACAAGGGGAACCGCCGTTCTACTTCGGCGATTTCCGCACGTTGAAACACCACGGAAAACCCTTTTGTGCCAATGAAATCGCGGTTGAGGTTGTTGATTGCTAGATATGGGGAGGCTAGAATTGCTCCTCGCAAGTCGTTGAGGTAGTCGATCGAGAAAGCGTTAGGATGTTGGCTATAGTATTTCAAGGCACTCAAAAATCATCAAAGTTTAAGGAAACAGCAGATAGAAATGCAGCAATCGCTCAGACTTGGGATTGCTTCGTTCCTCGCGGAGGACATAATAATCTTGATTTAAGTCCGCGTACTTAAGTCAAAGGTTTTTCTTAACTGCGGGCGATCGCCAGGAAGTGTCGCAACCAACTCGCAACGGCAGAATATCAGTATACAGGCGATCGTTGTGGTGATTCGATTATATTGGCAATTCCATTATACATGATGCCGCTCAGCAGCCGATCGCCCATTTATATTAACTTGTGGAATTGCAGGGGCGGGCCTAATTTTCGCGATCGCATCCGGCCTCTGTTTTATCACTAATTTCTTGAGTTTGCTAGCTGGAAAACAGATGCGTGTTGGGCCTTTTTCGCAAGCATCTTGCTAAAACAAGCAATCCGTGCATTAGGTCAAAATGCAGGGAGGGCGATCGACAATCTCTAACTGGCGATCGAACCTTAATAAAGTTTAGAATGATAGAAAGTAGTCTAAGAAATACCAGCCGTTGCAACAGTTACTAAGTAATTATTTCAAATTAAATTAATATTTCACAGAGCCGAAAAAAGCAAAGCGGTCCCCTATAATTAAAGAGTAAGTAAAAAAAAACAACTCGCTGAAACGATATGCCAACAACATTGTACGAAAAAATGGGTGGAGAGTTAGCCATTAAAGAGATGGTGGATGATTTTTACCGCGATGTCTTGGCGGACGAGATAGTGAGCCACTTCTTCGATCATACAGATATGGAAAAGCAGCGCCACCATCAAACTGCTTTTATCTCTTATGCCCTCGGCGGCATCGAGCAATACTCAGGCCGTTCAATGGAGAAAGCACACGCAGGTTTGAATTTACAGCCAGAACACTTTGATGCAATTGTGAAGCATTTGACCGATGCCATAATTGCCCACGGCGCATCCCAAGAGGATCTCGATGAAGCGCTAGGTAAGATCGCGACTTTGAAAGAGGCTGTTTTGTACAAGTAAGATCTACAGTCCCTGACGCAGGGGTACCTTCATAACCGAGTTTTTTTTCCGAAAATACTGCCTAAAGATTTTTAATCGCCGTAAAAAACTAAGGTGGTGAAGGTATTGATGCGTAAGTTTTTATTTTCGATGGGTAAGTAGATATCGCTTTGAGCGCGTTACTACTCCCCGATTGCTCGCAGATGATAGAACTTGATATTACTCCTACATTTTGTAATTTTGCCGATCGACTTGTCCAGCGTCCTTGAAGCTGTTTTAAACCTCCGGCGGCAAGTCCACGCTGTAAAGAATTTTGCCTTCAAGGTTGTGCAGCGCCACAGTCATCACCTGGCTGTCGCCATTAATTTTAACCGTACCAAAGAACTGAAAACCTTTTGTAGGAGGTAGATTTTCTACTTCTGGCAGCGACAAACTTTGGAACTTAACTAGGGGACCAAAAGTATTGTCAAGCTTGTTTGGTCCGTAATTTCCAGCGTGAAGTGGCCCGGCAACAAACTCCCAAAACGGTTTAAAATCAGTGAATTGAGCTTGACCGGGATCGTAGTAGTGCGCGGCAGCATAATGCACGTCAGCGGTCAGCCAAACGACATTTTGGATATTGTTTTGCTGGATAAAGCGCAACAATTGGGCAAGTTCGAGTTCGCGTCCTAATGCAGGGCCATCTCCATTGGCGAGGTTCTCAAATTTGCCGCTGTTTTTGCCATCTTCAATCACCAATCCGACTGGCATATCGCTAGCAATTACTTTCCACCTTGCCTTTGAATTCTGCAATTTGTTCTTTAACCAGCTAACTTGGGCATTACCCAAAAACGCTGTTTCTTCACTGGCTGCTGTCTGACGGTTGGTAGTGTTTATTCCTCGGTAGCTACGCATATCCAGCATAAAAATTTCCAGGGAAGAACCGTAATTGAACGAACGGTAAATCCGTTCTGGGTCGTTAGCATCGAAGCGGATCGGCGTATACTCCATAAATGCTTGCTTGCCTCGCGCTGCCAGTAAAGAACTGCTTTTGACTTTGTAGCGGTCATCGCTCATTAGCATCTCGCCGGGATACCAGTTGTTTGTAGTTTCGTGGTCATCCCACTGAACTAGCTGAGGCACTTCGGCGTTGAAGCGCCGGATGTTATTGTCTAGCAGGTTGTAGATGTAATTTCCGCGAAACTCTGTTAAGGTTTCAGCTACTTTTGACTTTTCTTCTGTTGTGATGTTTTTCCAGATGCTACCGTCGTCAAGTTTTACCTCAGATTGAATCGGACTATCTGCATAGATGTAATCGCCAGAATGAATGAAGAAGTCTGGCTTAAGCTGCCTGATAGTTTCATAGATTTTCATGCCGCCCCATTCAGAATTGATACCCCAACCCTGTCCGGCGGTGTCTCCGGACCAGGCAAAAAAGATGTCGCGCTTGCTGTTTGGAGGTGTGCGGAAACTCCCCGTAACGGGGACGCTGTAGATGTTTGGATCGGCTAAATTCTGGAAGCTGACTCGGTAGAATATTTGCCTATCGGCTGGTAGGTCAATCAGGTTGATACGCGCCGTGTAATCGCTAGTTTCCAACGCTGCAGGTCCGATGATGCGCTGCACGTTGCCGAAAGTGTCGGCGGTGTCATATTCGACTATCATCCGGGAGGAGCGATCGCACCGACTCCAAATCACCGCACTGTTGCCGTTAATATCACCGCTAGCAACACCGTATGGAATGCTGGGGCGCATCCGATCCGAGGTAATAATTGCCGGTGCAGAAGATTGTGCTAACCCAGATTTCGATCGCAGGTTTGCGGCAACAATACCGCTACCTGCAATTGCCGAACCGAGTAGAAAATGGCGGCGGCTGAGTTGGTCTTGTTTTTTACGTTTCATGGCTACCCTCATCTTTAAAAATACCGAGACTGTACTTGGGCTAATTTGTGATGTACGCAACAATCAGCAAATTCACCGCTGTTCCTGAGAGGCCCCGAACTGTGATGAGGAAAACAACTCCCACAGACAAAGGCAGGTTTTCTATCAAGTTTTAGTGTACCCAAAATAAAGGTAGTAGGCGAGCTATGAAAAAGCAACCATCTAGACTACCAAAGTACGATATTAACCGTGTGTCTTAGCTTTTTCCTCTGCAACCGTGCCTTCGCTAAACCAGCAGCACCTTCCAAAGAATCATATAAACCTTGACTAGCTACTTTGTTCTGAGCATCCAATGGGATTAAACCCGATTCATTCAATAATTAGGCTACCACGAAATTTAGTAGCAACAGTCGATCGGAGTGAGATAACTCTTTGAGGAGGGGTAAAATTTCGGTAAGAGGCCTAAGTTAAAGGTTTAATAAACTTAGGTAACATTTATTTTAGATTCTTTAGCTCTCACCTTTACAATACTCCCAGGCGATCGGGTTAATCAGGCGGTCGATCGGACGGATCGGAGATATTGGGGTTTTGCTGCATGAGAGCGATCGTTGTAGTTCAGCCTTTTGCCAGATGACAACCCTTAACTCGTGAAAGCAAAATCGATAATATAATGCTGACAAGTTATATTCCTCCTTTAGCTAGAGGACGGTCCCTGAAAACCCGTCTACAATATAGGTATCGATCGTTAGGGCAAAAATCAATTTTTTTGTTTCTGAGATCCAAAAGCTTCTCCCCGGAAGGGAGGGATTTGTTGGCGCAGGCTAAGATCGTGGCGGATATGGCTACAGTGATCGTTTACGTGGCGACTAAGCTACCGAAAAAATCAAAAAGCCTGTCTGCAGATGACGGCGCAAAAGGAGGAAAAAAGCTATGAAAAAAGTCATAGACGAAATTAAGATATTTCTCCAAATCAAGAGTGGATTAGAGTTACTAAGCTTAATACTAGCCGCCATTTACTTGCTCTTCGCCAACGGTTCCTATCCAACCCTAAAACTGAATAGCCTGTAACTAGAGCCACCTCAAAAAACAGAACACCCAGATCCCCGACTTCTTAAAGAAGTCGGGGATCTAACAGCGAGATAGTTTTACGTTTAATTAGTTCATTTACTTAGTTCAGCCTTTTGCCAGATGACAACCCTTAACTCCTGAAAGCAAAATCGATAATATTTTGACTCAGAGTGTATGCCACAATACTTCGGAAAACTTCAAAAAACTGAACAGCCTTGGTCAACCATCGGCTCCATACAATCCATAACTAAAACCGATCGCACCTTTCACTTTAATTGCGGTGAAACTTCCCTAAACCTCAGCATCCTCGCGCCGAATTTGATCCGAGTGCGAATGTCCCCGACAGGTGAATTCAAAAGCCGATCGCAGTCAATAACTGTCCCTGACGAAGAGTGGCAAATTGTACCATTTGAAGTGCGAGAAACAGACGAAAAAATAGAAATTGAAACATCACAAATATTGATTTCTGTCAAGCGATCTAGCTCTGCAATTGAATGCTTTGACAAATCGGGAAAACCCTTTGCTAGTGACTGCGATCCGAGTATGGGATGGCGCACCGGCGCAACCGCCGGCTGGAAACGCATCGAAGCAGACGAACACTTCTACGGTTTCGGCGAACGCACCGGCTTTCTCGACAAACTCTCCGAAGTCAAGACAAACTGGACAATAGACGCGCTTGACTACAATTCCCTCAGCGATGAAATGTACCAGGCGATCCCATTTTACATCGCCCTGAATCCCGATCGCGCTTACGGTCTCTTTTTCAACACTACATTTTGGAGTCAGTTCGACATCGGCGCCCAACAACCGGGAGTTTTGCGGATGGAAACCAGAGGCCCGGAACTCGATTACTACATCATTTACGGCCCGGAACCCGCCCAAATTCTCGCTACCTACACGCAGTTAACCGGCCGGATGCCGCTTCCGCCCAAATGGGCGCTGGGATACCACCAATGCCGCTGGAGCTACGACTCCGAGGACGTTGTGCGGGAGTTGGCGAAGGAATTTCGCGATCGGGCGATTCCCTGCGATGTCATCCACCTCGACATCGACTATATGAACGGCTACCGCATTTTTACCTGGAGCCCGAAGCGTTTCCCCGATCCCGCGAAACTGATCGCAGACTTGAAAGCAGCAGGTTTTAAGGTTGTCACGATTGTCGATCCCGGTGTCAAGTACGAACCGGAAGGAGATTATGAAGTATTCGATGAGGGTGTGGAAAACGACTATTTCGTCCGCACCGCAGAGGGAAGGCTATTCCACGGTTACGTTTGGCCCGAAAAAGCGGTGTTTCCAGACTTCCTGCGGCCAGAGGTGCGCGAGTGGTGGGGCGAATTGCACAAAAACCTTACAGATATGGGGGTTGCGGGGATTTGGAACGACATGAACGAACCTTCGATCGCAGAACGGCCTTTTGGCGACGGCCACCAACACATCTGGTTTCCGCTGGATGCACCGCAAGGCCCGGCATCCGAGGGCGCCACCCACGCGGAAACGCACAATTTGTATGGTTTAATGATGGCGAAAGCTTGTTCGGAAGGGTTGCAAAAAGTGCGATCGGGCGAGCGATCTTTTGTGCTGACGCGATCGGGTTTTGCGGGCATTCAGCGTTACTCCTCGGTATGGATGGGCGACAATCTATCGCAGTGGGAATACTTAGAAATGTCGCTACCAATGCTTTGCAATATGGGGCTTTCCGGCGTGGCGTTTGTCGGTTGCGACATCGGGGGTTTTGCGGAGAATGCAACCGCTGAATTGTTCGCGCGGTGGATGCAGGTGGGAATGCTGTATCCCTTGATGCGCGGTCATTCGGCGATAAATACGGCCCAACACGAACCGTGGGTTTTTGGCGATCGCACTGAGAAGATTTGCCGCGAATACATGAATTTGCGCTATCAGTTGTTGCCTTACATTTACACCTTGTTTTGGGAAGCAGCGACGGCGGGAACACCGATTTTGCGACCGTTACTATATCAATTTCCGCGCGATCGGGCAACTTATCACCTTTACGATCAAGTATTACTCGGCCCGTCGCTGATGGCTGCACCTGTTTACCGCCCGGGAGTTGAACACCGCGCCGTGTATTTGCCGGAGGGGACTTGGTACGATTGGTGGACGGGTGAATGCTATCAGGGCCCGAGGCACATTTTAGCTTATGCACCTTTGGAGAGAATGCCGCTTTACGTGCGGGGTGGGGGCATAATTGCGATCGCACCTGTGAGGCAATTTGTCAGCGAAGAACCGCTTGAGTCATTAAAAATGCGAATTTGGCCCGGAACTGGTGAATGGACGCTTTATGAGGACGACGGACACAGTTTTGAACATGAAAAAGGTGTCTGGGCAACGACTAATTACAAGGTGTATTTGGAAGAGGAAAAAATCATCGTTGAAATTGCCGCGCGCGAGGGTCAATTTTCGATTTCTGAACGCGAAGTTATTGTGGAAGTTGTTGGCGTTGGCGAACAGCGATTTACAGATGATGGTACGTCGCGGCGTTTGACATTTGGATAACTTTGGCATAAAGCGGTTTATGCTATGGTGGGATTCATTCAGGGCGATCGCTCGATCTGGTAGAGTTTGAGATGGAAAGGGCGATCGTCTGTGATTCCTGTGTAGCTAGATAAAATTCATTTTTAGGGTAGCAAAGATGTTAACGGGTTAGAGAAATGCCCAAAAAATATCCAAAAAATTCCCCAAAGGGGTTGGATAAATTGTAAAGTAAAGGTTTTGAGGATATTTTTTCCCCTGAAGACCGAAAGAATTTTAAAGTATTACAAGAACAAGGGAAATTTTATCAGTATGATTATCTCCCATATAGCTCTGAAAAATTGGCGCAATTTTCAGTCAGTGGATGTTGATTTGCGCGATCGCGTTTTTGTGGTAGGCCCTAATGCTTGTGGTAAGTCAAACTTTCTCGATTCATTGCGCTTTTTGCGGGATCTGGCTAAAGCAGGAGGCGGATTGCAGAAAGCCGTGAGCGATCGACGTGGCGTCTCAAAAATTCGCAGTCTTTATGCGCGCCGTTATTCAGATGTAGAAATAGAAATTCACCTTTCCGAATCTAATGCCCAACAGCCATTATGGAGGTATGGGCTGGGAATTAAACATAGAAAAGGCGGCAAAAATGAGCCGATTGTTGCCTACGAACGAGTTTGGAAAGGTGAGCGCCAAATTGTCAATCGCCCTACTCAAGAAGATGACAAAGATGAGCTACGTCTCACCCAGACTTATTTAGAGCAAATTAATGCCAATGCAGAATTTCGAGAAATTGCTAAGTTTTTAGAATCGATTTTATATTTACATTTAATTCCTCAGTTAGTTCGCCATCCCGAAGCTTTTGCTACCCCTGGACTTTCCGAAGATCCTTTTGGGAGAACTTTTTTAGAGCGAGTTGCTAAAACTACAGTAAAAACCCGAAGATCGCGATTAAAAAAAATTGAAGATGCTTTAAAGCTGGCTGTCCCCCAATTGAAAAACCTCACAGATACCAAAGATGTGATGGGGGTTCCGCATTTGGAAGCTGTTTATGAACATTGGCGACCCGGAGCAGGAAAACAACGGGAAGACCAATTTTCTGACGGAACATTACGGTTAATTGGTTTGCTATGGTCGCTGTTAGAAAGCGATTCATTATTGTTACTAGAAGAACCAGAACTTTCTTTAAATTCGGCAATTGTTAGCAATTTACCGTCTCTGATTTATCGCCTTCAGCGCCCGAGAAAGCGACAGGTTATTCTTAGTACCCATAGTGCGGATTTGCTCTCAGACAAAGGCATTGGTGGCGAAGAGGTGCTGCTAATGACACCGACTCCTGAAGGAACTCAGGTAAAACTTGCTTCAAGTAATCAACAAATCAAAATGCTATTAGAAGGAGGTTTAAGCATAGCTGATGCTGCACTTCCTCTTACAGCACCGCCCGACATCGAACAAATGAGTTTATTCAAATGACGGATATTCCCATCAATCTAGTGTTTGAGGATGTACTCAGTGAAGCAGTTCTTAAACAAATGCTCAAACAGTCTCAACGTCCCTTTTCAGTGGGACAGTGCTTGAATCAGAGAGGATATGGCAAAATTAAAAAGATTATTTTTGGATTAAATTATGCCGCCAAGGGAATGCCATACTTAGTCTTAACTGATTTGGATAACGCAGAATGCCCCCTAGTAATTCTTTCCGAGTGGTTAACTCAACCAAAACATCCTAATCTGCTGTTTCGGATTGCTGTTAAAGAAGTGGAAGCGTGGTTACTTGCACATCGATCGGCATTTGCCGAATTTCTGGGTATTTCAGTAGACTTGATTCCTGGCGACGCGGATCGAATTCCTGATCCCAAGCAGCTTTTAATCAATCTGGCTAAAAAGTCAAAGAAGCGAAATCTGCGGGATGCGATCGTCCCCGATCGTAATAGTACGGCAAAAATTGGTAAAGACTACAATGGTCAACTGATCCAGTTTGTCAATCAAAGTTGGCAGGTTGCGTCCGCACAGACTAATTCCCCCAGTTTGGAACGAGCTATGAATGCACTCATAAATTTTCAACCAACCTGGGAAAATTTAGGATAAATACCAATACTGCGCCCTGTCAATGCTTGGGAAACAGTTAATAACTACTGTTATAATATAACGGGAGAGGATGAGTAGACCAGACACCCATCCACAAACTATGCAACCCATCCAAGTTACCACATTCCAAGCTCTGTGGCGCAGCCTGGGCCTGATAATCAAAGCCGCACCAATAGAACTCCGCAATTTAATAATACTCAACATTATCAGCGGTGCTGCTCCATCTGCCGTGCTATTTTTAGATAAATTAATCATTGATGAAGTATCTCGGTTGCTGTCGCAAACCCAAACAGCACAGCCATTAGCTTTGATGCTTTCCCGGCCAATATTGCTGTGGAGTATTGGCGGAGTCTTAAGTCTCAAGTTAGTCGGCGATGCCCTAGACACAATGAACTCTTTTGTCGCGACATCTTTGCGCGATCGCGTTCAAGGCTTTGTCGAAGGAAAAGTCCTCGAAAAAGTCGCCAATTTCGACGATATTGCCCTCTTTGAAAACCCCGAACTATTAAATATAGTAGAACTCGCAAAAACTGGAGTATCCAAAATACAGCAACTAGCATTTACTATCAGCATGACCATCACGGGAATTTTTATATTTATTCCATCGATAGGTCTTGCTGCTGCGATAGCTTGGTGGGTGCCAGTGCTGATGTTAATCTCATCATCTCCCTCAATTTATACCCAAAGAAAATATAGCAGAATCATCTGGAGAGTTCAAAGAAAGCAAGCTAAAATCAGCCGCGAAATGAACTTATCCAGTAGAGTATTGACGGGCGAAGAATATGCTAAAGAATTGCGTTTGTTTGGGTTGCAAGAACTTTGGCTCAAACGCTGGCAGGGTCAGTTTTTGCAATTTTTTAGCGAGATGCAGCAAATCCGAAAAAAAGGAGCGATTGTTGTACTTTTCTGGTCGATGTTCAGTAGAATCGGAGTGGCTTTGCCATTTATTTATGTAGTAATGGGAGCTTTGGGGGGTCGCTATACTTTGGGCGATTTAGCACTCTATTCTGGTTTGATTGTTCAAGTAAAGCAAAGTTTGCACATACTGATTAGCACTTCTACTAATTTGTACGATATCTCTCTCAGCGTTAGTCCGATTTTTCAACTTTTGGAACTCAAACCAGAATTGCAGTCTCCGCTTGTGGATGTGGCATCTCGCCTGCCTAGTTTACCAGATGGCGGACAAGATTCCCGCCCCACAAAAGATAAAATTGGCATCGAGATTAAGCATCTATCTTTTTGCTATCCTGGTAGCAATAAAAGCACGGTTGAAGATATCAACTTAACGATTAATCCGGGTGAAATGCTAGTGCTTGTTGGTGAAAATGGCGCGGGTAAAACAACTCTTGGCAAACTCCTCGGCCGCCTGTACGACCCCACAAGTGGTACGATCGACTGGAACGGCAAAGATTTGCGATCGTACTCTCTAGCATACGTGCGATCGCGCATCGCCGTCGTTATGCAAGATTACGCCCGTTTCCCCTCCACAGTCCGCGAAAACGTCGGTTTCGGCGACTTGCTTTCACTCTCAGATGACACGGCAATTAACGAAGCTATTTCCGAAGCAGGAATTAGCGCAAAAGTCAATAGTCTTTCCGCAGGCTTAGAGACTCCCTTGGGGAAACAATTAGAAGACGGCATAGACTTATCGGGGGGACAGTGGCAAAGAATTGCGATCGCCCGCGCCTTAATGCGGCTTTCTACAGCCGAAGTGCTAATTTTTGACGAACCAACCGCCGCCCTCGACCCCAAGACAGAACACGAAATTTACAGCATCTTCCGCCAAATAGCAGCCGGGAAAACAACCATAGTCATCAGTCACAGATTGGGATTGGCCAAAATTGCCGATCGTATCGCCGTCATGGAAAACGGTAAAATAGCAGAAATAGGAACTCACGACGAATTGATCGCATCAAACGGAATTTATTGTGCGATGTTCACCCGTCAAGCTAGCAGCTATATTTAGTCATTAGTCATTAGTCAACAGTCAACAGTCAACAGTCAACTGTCAACTGTTGACTATCTCCCAGTCAGCGTATCCGCATAAGGATCGGGCAAAGCTTGCTGCACCTCCAAAAGCGGCAAAGGATCTCCAGTCAACGGTTGGCTAATCAAATTTTTTTTTACCCCATCCCCCTTGCGATCGCGCTCTTGCAAATGCGATAATTCCTCTTGATAAACCGCAACAATCCGCGCCAAACTCGCCGCCAAATCATCCCAATTATCATCTCCCACCAACTTCTCAGAAATTCCCTCAAATAACTCTCCCGCTTGCCTTTTTTGAACATAAGCTTTCAAAAGCTTTCCCGACTTTTGCAAAACGGCCTGATAAATATCCCCATCCGACCACCACAGCCCCTGTTGACTCAGCAGCCAAGTCAAAATATACTCGCGAGCGTGTTGCTCCTTTACCCAGGCCGCGAGATACTGCAAATCTTCCATAGTTACAACAGTCTCCTCAATTTTCCTCAAAATGTCCGCTTGTTTGTATCTACCGTTACTGCGATCGACATAATACCTGCCTTATCATCACCTGCCCGCGTCATTAATATCCCTTAAATCTTAAAAAAACCCTACTGATTTACCAAACAGCAATTCTGGGAATATAAAAATAAACTTAAACCTCCTAGGTCTATTGTCCAATACTTTTAGTCCACCGGAAAGCGGTACACCCCGCCTCGCTTTCCTCTCTCGCAAACCTATCATCAAGCGGGAACAACAAGCGGGTTATTAGCATGACAAAGCAAAATTTTGGTTTAATCGGTCTAGCAGTGATGGGCGAAAACCTAGCGCTCAACGTCGAAAGCAGAGGCTTCTCCGTGGCTGTATACAACCGCACAGCAGCCAAAACCGACGACTTTATGGCACAACGCGCCCCCGGCAAGAACATTGTAGCCGCCAAGACTCTGACAGAATTCGTCGATGCCCTAGAAACCCCGCGCCGAATCTTAGTCATGGTGCAAGCTGGGAAACCCGTAGATGCAGTCATCGACCAACTCAAACCCATGCTGTCACCGGGTGACATGATTATTGACGGCGGCAACTCGCTATACGACGACACCGAACGCCGCACCAAAGATTTAGAATCGATGGGACTGGGATTTGTCGGCATGGGCATCAGCGGCGGCGAAGAAGGCGCGCTGAATGGTGCTAGCTTGATGCCCGGTGGCACCCGCACTGCTTACGGTCTACTAGAGCCAATTCTCACCAAAATTGCGGCTCAAGTAGATGACGGCCCCTGCGTCACATTCATCGGCCCTGGTGGCGCCGGCCACTACGTGAAGATGGTTCACAACGGTATTGAGTACGGTGATATGCAGCTCATTGCTGAAGCCTACGATTTGCTCAAAAACGTTGGTGGATTGAACGGCCAGCAGTTGCAGGAAGTTTTTGCGGAATGGAATACCACAGACGAACTCAACTCGTTTTTGATTGAAATTACGGCTAACATTTTCAAGTACATTGACCCGGAAACTAAGCAACCCTTAGTTGAGGTAATTATGGACGCAGCCGGTCAAAAAGGCACCGGCCGCTGGACTGTTATGAGTGCTTTGGAATTGGGAGTGAGCATTCCCACAATTATCGCTGCTGTGAATGCGAGAATCATGTCTTCTTACAAAGACGAGCGCGTTAAAGCTTCCCAAGCACTGATGGGGCCTAGCGGCAAGTACGAAGGCGATACTAAAGAGTTTGTGAACAAAGTCCGGGATGCGCTTTACTGCTCGAAGATTTGCTCCTACGCGCAAGGCATGGCGCTGTTGAGCGCGGCCTCTAAGTCCTACAATTACGACTTGAGTTTGAGCGAAATTTCCAGAATTTGGAAAGGTGGCTGTATTATTCGGGCTGGCTTTTTGGACAAGATTAAAACAGCTTTCAAAGACGATCCCACGCTGCCGAATTTGCTGTTAGCGCCGGAGTTCAAACAGAGTATTCTCGATCGCCAATCGGCTTGGCGAGACGTGTTAGCTACTGCTTGCCAACTGGGGATTGCAGTGCCAGCATTTAGCGCCTCCCTGGACTATTTCGACAGCTACCGCCGCGAAAGATTGCCGCAAAACCTCACGCAAGCTCAGCGTGATTATTTTGGGGCTCACACCTACGAACGCACCGACAAACCGCGCGGCGAATTCTTCCACTCTGAGTGGACGCAGACTGCTAAAGAATCGCTGCAAACCGGTACTACCGATTAATTAATTTTTGTAGGGTGCGTTTCGGCGCACCTTACAGATAGACAATGATATTACTGCCAACTAATCTTTTTCCTGAATCCACACCGATACTGAGCCACCTTGACAGCGAAACTCGCCCCAACCCCACTCGTTAGTAGAAACAGGTTCCTTAATATGCCCTGTTAAGTCCACAAACTTAGCATGAGGTTTACCAACTTCCATCCACTTAAAACCCTCCGGGCCGTCACTCATAATTACTGCCATTGCCTGTGGATGTTTCCGATTGCCCAATCTCGTCCAGCCAATGGTATTCCAATGATCTAAATAGTCATATTGAGGGCCGTAGGCGAAGTGTTTGCGAGCATGGAGAAACTTGTCAATTAGCGATCGATGAGAGGGCATAACAATCTTGTACCGATTGCCATCACGCCCCCAATCTTCATATTCTGCACCGTAATAATCGCCGTAGAAAACGCAGGGATAACCTTCTCTTCGCAATAGAATAATCGCATACGCAAGAGGTTTAAACCAGGGTTCTACAACAGATTCAAGTGCTTGCAGCGGTTGGGAATCGTGGTTTTCGACAAACGTTACTGCATGAGTCGGTTGCTGCTGCATCATTGTACCGTCTAAGATGCGCCGCATATCGTAATTACCGCCCTGTTGGCTGGCGTAATGAAAGTTGTAATGCAGCGGCACATCAAAAACTGACATTTTGCCCTTAACTGAACCGACATACCAGTGCAGGATATCGATATTTTGTGCCCAATACTCACCTACAACAAACAAATCTTTGCCTACATATCGCTCCAATTCATCCAACCATTCCGGAAAAAACCAAGACGATATGTGCTTGATTGCATCTAAACGGAAACCGTCGGCACCTGTTGTGTCGAGATACCACTTACCCCAGCGTGTAATTTCATCTCGTACCCATTGATCCTGAAAATCCAGATCGCACCCCATTAAATATGCAAAATTGCCATTTTCTAGGGCAACATAGTCATCAAACATTCTCCCTTCTACCAAATAGACTGTGCCGCGATCGTCTGGATTGTATTCGTTGTAGTCTACTGCGTCAAAATGCCACCAGTGCCATTCAAATTGAGAATATTTACCTTTGCGTTCGGCAAAGTTAAAATGAGTGTAGCTTTTGATTTCTTGCAACCCACCTTTGGGATTTAGCCGATCGTGGTGAGGATAAGGAGTTGCCTTAAATATCTCTGCTGCATCTGCACCAATTTTATGGTTGATAACTACATCGGCATAGATTTGGATCTGATATTTGTGCAGGGCTGCGATCGCATCCAAATATTCCTGCTTAGTACCATATTTGGTGCGAATTGAACCTTTTTGGTCGAATTCTCCCAAATCAAATAAGTCGTAAACCCCATACCCAACGTCGCTTTGCCCGCCCATTCCTTTGTAAGCTGGGGGCAGCCACAGTGCGGTAAAACCCGCATCAGCCAATTCTTGTGCTTGATTTTTCACCTCATCCCACAGGGTTCCTCGATCGGGAATGTACCAGTGGAAATATTGCATCATCGTGCCGTTGATATCTGCCATTTTTCACCCTTGCCTTGAGATGATACTGACAATTTAAGGCGATCTTAGGCTACAGCCTTGCCCCTTGTCACTGTATCCCATTAATTTTTTCTCAAAATCGGGTTTGGGTGTGACTAAAGTTTTGTTACAGTTCTCAACTAAAACATCTCTTGACTTTCGCCTTACTCTTTGAACCATACTTGAACTTGAGTGCAGACAAAAAGCCTAAGTCCTAGATCGGGAATCTAAAAGAATCACTAAGTAAGATCACAAGCACCTTGTGATCTTACTTGTTATCTTAGTAGATAACTATACTGAGCAAATCTGCTACCATCATAATTACTCCTTGTAAAAAAATGTAATTTTATGAAATCTTTTATTGGAAGAGCTGCTGCCGTTTTGGGTGTGATTGCGGCATCGGTATTGGATACATTGAAAGAAGAAGAGGAAAAGAAGCGTTTATTAGACAGTGGTATTTTGGAAGTGGATGAAATGACGGGAAAAGAGTTTGAAAAATTTCTAGAGGTTCATTTTGTAAACCTTGGCTATACTGTTACTTTAACTCAAGATAGTCAAGATTATGGGGCGGATTTAATTTTATACAAAGATGGCTTCAAAACCGTGGTTCAAGCGAAAAGAAGCAAAAACCCAGTTGGTATTAAAGCAGTTCAAGAAGTAGCAGGAGCCGTCAGACATTATAAAGGAAATAAAGGAAGAGTCATCACCAACAACAGATTTACCGAAAATGCTTACAACCTTGCTGAATCTAACGACGTAGAGTTATGGGATAGAAAAAAACTCATCGAATTTATCTTGACAGCTAAGAACTGTAAATAACTTATACACTAAACTAAGTTATATATAAAAGATGCACTGCTTTCCCAGTATCTTTAATTTCACTGATGATGAATCATGCTACAAATTTCTAATACAGTGTTCATAGACGATCGCGAAATCGAGATTAGTGCGATTCGCTCTCAAGGCGCGGGGGGGCAAAATGTAAATAAGGTGGCGAGTGCGATTCACTTGCGCTTTGATATCCCAGCTTCCTCATTGCCCGATCGCTACAAGGAGCGTTTGTTGCAAATCAACGACCAGCGCATCACCTCCGAAGGTGTGATTGTGATCAAAGCCCAGGAACACCGCAGCCAGGAACAAAACCGGGAGGAGGCTTTGAGACGGCTGCAAGAACTCATTAAAAGTGCGATCGTCATACCGAAAAGGCGCAAACCCAGCAAAGCAACTCGTAGTTCCCAGCGCAAGCGTCTCGACAGCAAAACGAAGCGAGGCCAGATTAAAGCTCTGAGAGGGAAAGTCACGGATTGAGCGATGAAAGATCCTTGTCACCCTCTAGACATCGATCAGTTGCAGTTAATTCCGGTCGAAATGGATGATTGCAGGCTCATTTGCAGTTAGCCCTGGGTTTGTGTTGCAGTTAATCCTGGCTGAACAGTAATTTCAGTTGCAATTAATCCATCCTCAAAAATCGCAGCATTGCAGGGACAGAGGGTTTAGTATTGCAGGTCGCTACACCTAGGGGGGAAAATCTATACCCTAGTACCAGAACTGTTGCGCGCTCGCCTGATCTACAATTGAGGCAGTAGGCTTCGACTTTTAATGGAAACAGAATATTGAGGAATTTATGGCAATTAAGGTGATTGGTGCAGGTTTTGGACGAACGGGAACGCTATCTATCAAAGCTGCTTTAGAAGAACTCGGTTTTAGTAAATGCTACCACATGGTAGAACTTCTAACACACCCTTCTGATGTAAAGTTCTGGGAGGATGCCAGTCAGGGAAAACCTGTCAATTGGGATGCTTTGTTTGATGGCTACCAAGCAATAGTAGATTACCCAGGTTATCGTTACTATAGTCAACTTATGCAGCACTATCCTGATGCTAAAGTTCTGTTGAGTATTCGAGATGCAGATAGTTGGTATGAGAGTACCTTGAAAACAATCTACCAAGCAGGGCCAAAAGGTTGGGAGAAGCTAAAGATGGCTTTATCGCTCCCATTTTCTCCAAAGCTGCGGAATCTAGTTCGCATCTTCCGCATGGCAGATAAAGATGTTTGGGGGAAGGATTTTCAAGGGAAATTTGAGGATAAACCCTACGCGATCGGAATTTTCAATCAACACATTGAAGAAGTCAAACGTTTGGTTCCACCAGAGCGCCTGTTAGTTTACCAAGTGAAGGAGGGTTGGGAACCCTTGTGTCACTTCCTTGGCGTATCTGTTCCTCCTGACAAGCCTTTTCCACATCTCAACGATCGCGCCACATTTCAACAGGCATCAAAAGAGCTTTACTAGCATTGAAGTTCCTGCCCAATTAAAAATTACTTATTATCACGGTACCTCTCCCCCCCTTCCAGGGGTAGGTTCGATCATGGTCGGGTTAAGGTCGATCGACCTCACAGCCTGACTCAAAATTGTATCAAATGTCAACACCCGGATTTAGCTGTGCTTGTTAGTTGTCCTTCGGTGAGGGCTCACGACTTGGTAAGTCATCGGGAATTTTAGTTACGTCTAATCCTAAAACCTCAAACATAGTTTTTAGAGAAACCTGGTACAGGTTAGCCATAGCAAGTATGTTTTCAGCATTAGGTAGAGCCTTGCCTAATTCCCAGTCAGCTTGTCTTCGCTCGGAAATTCCGATTTTTTCTTTGACTTGAGGGCGTGTTAGTCCAGCTTGTTCTCTGAGTAGTCTCAATGGAGACTTCTCCTTTTCTTGTAAATCTTCTTCTATCATAGGACGAAATATTCATGATGTAAACGTCTTGACAAACACTTTGATAAGACGTAAACTTCATGTTGGTAGGCACAACAAAGGCAGCTCAACGAGCCTCCAAGGTCAAAATGCAGGTTTGAAGAACCGCCTGATTTTTCGTGTCTATCAATTGTGCTTGCATACCCAAGCGTATGTTCCGGGCAAGGGTGCATACCTCAAGCCCCTTTTTTCTTAACGCCGAGGAGGTGGTGCCATGTAAAAGGTCGATCGACCTCACAGGACAACACAACTCAAAATTGTATCAAAGATCCAGACCAAAACTTCTCCTTTGCGATCGCACAACTTCCGTGCTATCGTGCCCTTTCTCGAACCATTCCAGATCATGTCCACATCAATTGACAACTTCTACCTAGGCGATGTCGCCTCCAACTTTCACTTTGCAGGCCCGCTGCTAGACTTTGAAGAAGAAATCCAGAATCAATCTCCCTTTCACGATTTAGACTACCTGACAGGCGAAATTAAAAGGGGATTTCTCGACTACGTGCGTCAAGGAATCATGCTCGACGCCATCCGAAAGCTGCGATTGTACAAAGACAAGTTCAAAACTTTTAAAAGTTACTGCGAACAAGCATTAGGCAGGCAGTATTTTTATTGTACACAAATTATCAAAGCTGCGAGCATTTGCCTGCGCTTAATTAAAGCAGGATTTGAGATTTTGCCTAGCTGCGTTGCTCAAGTTGTTCCTTTGTTCAAACACGCAATTACCGACCAATATGGCGACTGTCGTTTACAGGAAAAGTGGCAAGAAGTTGTCGATGTCATACCAAAAGAAAGGATTACCGCAGTAACTATTGCCGAAACAGTTGACAACAATCCCAACCTCCGGCTAAAACAAATTCGCATTAAAACCGACACCTACGCCCTTTTAACAAAAAAAGCAGCCGCAGCGGGCCTGTCTATTTCGGAATTTTTGGCAAGGTTGGTTGGCGAATACAATCCCAGAAATTTAGAGCAGCCAGCGGAACATACTCCCGAACAAGAGGAGATTTTAGACCAATTAGACGCGGAGTTTAAGAAGCCGGCAACGGAACAGACTTCAACTTCTGCCCCAGGAAAAGTTAAGTCTAAAGGTTTTGGAGTCAAAGTTGGCCCTAAAGGTGGTAAAAGGGAAGTTAAGGCGAAAACTTCGGAAAGGGAAGTTAAGGCAAAAACTTCGGAAGGTGAAGTTAAGTTCAAAAATCGGCAAAGTGAAATCAAAGCCGAGAAACAGTCGAATTCATTTAATGAGAAAAATCATGAAGTCATCTGCCCAAAATCCAATCATGCGTCAACTGAAATTAATGGAGGCTCAACTGAACGAAATTCAGTGCCACCTTATTAAAGCCACTGTGTTGAATTGGTGGCAAATAGTTTTGCCTGACGGACAAAAGATTGCGATCGAGCACGCGGGCGGCGGACACTGGATTTTTCGGGCTAACGGGCTTGAGAAATCTCATCCAGAAGTGCGGCTAGCGGTGTTAAGGGCGATCGCCGAAGGCTGTCGCCGATAAGTTACGGCTAAGGACACGGCACCGCGCCGTGTCCTGAAATGGACTGGCGGAGTGGTGGGCTGGGGGTGATCGACATTGCTTAAGGTTGCGATCGGAGTATCCCAAGTGTGGGGCGAGGTTTAAGGTGCCGGCGTTGTGGGTAGAGGGGTGATGTCTGCGGTGTTTTATGACCTTTGTAGAGACGATGGAACACCAAAAAACCTCAGCTCTTAAAACTTGGATGGTTTGGCATCAACAGTATCAACCGGAAAAGCTGATAGCCCTGTTCGCCCGGGACAAAGAGCATGGTCGGCGAGGATACGCCGATCAGAGCCAACGTTCTCTTAACGATTGAGCAACGTGGTTCATACTGAGTTAGACTGAATACTAGAGTATAAATCTAAGGAGTAGTTTTTTCAGGAAACCACAGGAGGCAGCGTGACATTAGGCGTAGAGAGCAGGCAATTACTATCTTATGAGAAACCACCTGTTAATGAGGTGGTTTGCAGTGTTTTGTTCGACCCTATCGAAGCCTTACTGACTCCCCATATCGGCTTCTTATGGCAGAGGTTTCAACCGGACTACCCGTTTTGCTACGAGGTTGACCCCATACCACCAAAGGTAGAAGTTTTCAATAATCAGGTTATTGAAACTATGCTGGAAGAAAGTGATATTCCTTATTTGCCCAGAGTATGGTTCATTAGCTCTGATGACACAAAGATTGTCCAAATCCAGCGAGATCGGCTGATTCATAACTGGAGAAAAATTAGTCCAAATAGTGAGTATCCTAGATATGACAGCGTTATTAAAGCATTTCAAGGTCATTTTGAAAGCTTTAATGCTTTTCTACAAGAGGGGGAGCTAGGTACAATTCAGATACGTCAATATGAACTAACTTATGTCAATCAAATTTCACAAGGAGAAGCCTGGGAAACTCTTGAGGACATCGGCAAAATTTTTCCTGACTTTAAATGGCAGAACAGTCTAGAGAGATTTCTTCCAAAACCTCAATATATTCATTGGGATACGAGATTTGATTTGCCCGAAGAATTTGGTCGATTACATATATTGATAAGGAATGGACTTGCTGACAACCATCCCACTCTTTTTTTTGAATTAAGTGTTCGGGGAATTGGCAAATATAGCTCTTTGGATTTAATGCAAAATTGGTTTGATGTGGCACATGAATGGACTGTACAGGCATTTGCTGATTTAACTGATAAAAAAATCCAGACAAATATTTGGAAGCGGAGAGGGTAAAGCTTATGACTATGATTACATCTTCCTTTAAGGAAGTCGAACAAGAAGAAGAAGCAAATGTTTTAACAACGCTCCAAACATCTCCGAAAAACTATTCTTCCACTCCTGTCCGAAGGATTCCATACGTTCGTTCATTAGCACAGAGTTCCGCTGAGTCTGGGAATGCTGAAGTTAGAAAATATTATGTGCTTTCCCCCCGAACGCAGATAAATATGGGTTCGATAATTTATGGTGAGCAGCTTAAGAACATTGATGAGGGTAAGGTCAGAGACTTCAGTCGCGAAATAGCTGTGTACGAATTGGCTAAACCTGTTGGCCATCAAGCTAATTTTATTAAAAGTGATCCAAAAGAACGGCGTGGTAAATTTCTGTCATCTCCAAGCAGTGATTGGTCAAAAAATTTACCCCGTACACCTAAAAAAGTTGAGGCTATCCATCCTCAGCAACAAAATGTAAATAAATTCTTAGTTTCACCTGCCGATCGTGAAGAAGATGTTCTTGACTGGGATTTCTACTTAGAAAATCCTCCACTTAAACCAGCGGCCACCATAGAATTAGAATTTGAATATAGGGGTCGTAGTCAACCTATTCCTGTTACCGATCCTTGGGATGAATGAGGAAAAATTAGCATGGATTCTGATAGCCGCAATCTAGCGAAAGAATTTCTATCAAAACTCAGTGACTCTGAAAAATGGGAGCTAATTTTAGAAATAACAAATCAGTATCCCTGGTATCAGCTTGTGAGTGGGGAAGAAGAAGATATAAAACAGGGCGATATCCTTGAAGATTGTCCAGTCTTTCAGTTGCCAGAAAACCTAGCTGAGATAACAAAAGACAAACTTGAGATAACTACAAAAGTGGAATGGAGGGAGCAAGACGTTATTATCATGTCACAGTCATGCGACATGGTAAAAGGTCGAGAAAAGTTAACAGAAACACTACTTTGTGCCGTATGGAAACGTTCGGAACTTAAGGAAGGCTATTTGGCTTCAAACGTGGGAATGGAAGAGGCACGACGTGGGAATCTTCCTGGGTATCACGTTCTTGGTGAATGTTCTTTGCCTGAGTTCCATCGTGAAGTTAGAGTGGTGGATTTTCGCCGTGTATACTCGCTTCCACTGCCTTTTGTTCGCAGATTGGCAATAGCAGCAGAAAAGCGTATCCGGCTACTTCCACCATACAGGGAGCAGCTTGCCCAAGCATTTGCCAGATACTTTATGCGTGTTGGACTACCTACAGATATACCACAATTCGCAAGTTCTAAGCCTGATAAAACTGAAGCAGAAGTAATAAAAAAGCTACAAGCGATGGATAAAGAATCGCAAAAACGTATATTATCGCACCTGGTAACTGAGATTGGTTTGTCAACAGAACTAACAGGAAATGATTAGAAAAAAATCTACCATGATTAATACAGCAGATTGCAAGTTTATAGATGACAGTAGCAGCATTTAGTAAACCAGTTTTTTAGATGTTGAGGATTTATTAAATCGAGTGATCCGGCAATTAATGTATCAATCATTTTTGTGGTAGTTGGAGAAAATTTACGCAGAAAAGACTTAAGTTGCGACCACCATAATTCAATGGGATTAAAATCGGGAGAATACGGTGATAAGTTGAT